>JAEYTQ010000240.1 GCA_023433965.1 Pseudomonadota bacterium
ATCGAACTGAAGTCGCTGCACCAGCGAGGCGTCGAGGTTCGCCGCGCGACACCGGAGTTGGGCGTGTCGACAACCCCCGTCGGATCGGGCTCGAGATCTTCGTTGGCGAGCAAGCACCACCGGGGCTTCGAACTAAAGGTTTCCTGAAAGGGCGATGATGAGCGGGTGCGCCCGCGGCCAGCCATTCAGGCGCCGCCACTCACGTCAGCATTGCAATGATCGCCTGAATCTGATCGGACGCGGCTGTCACCAGTCCGTCATATGACGTCTGGCCGTGTGCGGCGGCATTCAGGATGCATTCGGCCACAGCCGCCTTCAGGCCGAACACCGATTGATGGGCCGGCACGCTTGCCATCACGGTCTCCAGCGCTTGACGCATGGTGTGAATGAGCTCGGAGCTGTATTGCATGGGCTGTCCTCCGCGCGCTGATATTGGGGCGTTCGTCCATGCTCGCCACTCACAAGCCTGAGATTGTTTTTTGAATCGGTCGAGACGCTGCCCGCCTCAATTCAAGCGCCAGATCGCCGCATTGAGCACGCCGGCGAACGCGACCCAGGCGGCGTAGGGCACGAACAGGGCGGCAGCGAGCCTGTCGCGTGACAGCTCGAGGCTGATGTAGGTCACGATCGCGACGAATAGCGCGATGAGGATGACGAGCGCGGCGCCGACCTGGTGCATCGTGAACATGACCGGAGACCATGCAAAGTTCAGGGCCATCTGCGCGGCCCAGGCCAGCATCGCTTTGCCCCTGGGCTCGCGGCGAAAGGTTCGCCACCCTGCAATGGCGATGAGCGTGTAGAGAATCGTCCACGCCAGCGGGAACGCCCAGTTCGGCGGCACGAAGCCCGGCTTGGCAAGGGCCGCATACCACTCCCCCGGCGGATTCATCGTGCCGATCAGCCCGCCGATGCCGACCACGCCCGCCACGAAGACCAACAACTGAAACATCCATCACCTCGCGCTTCGCTTTGCCCGATTGTATCATCATTCCATGAGCGATTCCGACCCGGTCACCGGCAGCGCAGCGCCGGTGCGCAAGATCATCCATATCGACATGGATGCCTTCTATGCCTCGGTGGAACAGCGCGACAATCCGCAACTGCGTGGCCAGCCGGTCGCGGTCGGAGGCTCCGCGGAGCGCGGCGTCGTCGCGGCCGCCAGCTATGAGGCGCGCAGGTTCGGCGTTCGCTCTGCCATGCCGTCGGTGACCGCGAAGCGCCAATGTCCCGATCTGATCTTCGTCAAGCCGCGCTTCGAGGTCTACAAGGCAATCAGCAGGCAGATCCGCGACATCTTTGCCGAGCACACGCCCGTCATCGAGCCATTGTCGCTCGACGAAGCCTATCTGGACGTGACGCAGAACCTGCAAGGCATTCCGCTGGCGCGCGACATCGCGCTCAAGATCCGCGCGAAGATCAAGGCCGAAACTGGCCTCAATGCGTCGGCGGGCGTCTCTTACAACAAGTTTCTGGCCAAGCTCGCCTCCGACCACCGCAAGCCCAACGGGCAATTCGTGATCTCGCCGGAGATGGGGCCGGCTTTCGTCGAGACGCTGCCGGTCGGCAAGTTCCACGGGATCGGCCCGGCAACGGCTGCGAAGATGAACGCGCTCGGCCTGTTCACCGGCCTCGACATCCGCAACCAGTCGCTGGCGTTCATGAACGCGAATTTCGGCAAGTCGGGCGCCTATTACTACTGGATCTCACGCGGCGTCGACGAGCGGCCGGTTCGGGCCAACCGGATCCGCAAGTCGATCGGCGCCGAGAACACGTTCTCGAGCGACCTCGATGCATTCGAGGAACTCGCCGCCGAGCTCAAGCCTCTCGTCGACAAGGTCTGGCGCCACTGCGAGGCCACCGGCAATCGCGGCCGCACCGTCACCTTGAAGGTCAAGTTCGCGGACTTCGAAATCATCACGCGCAGCAGATCCACCGCGGCCCCGGTTGCGGGACGCGACGATCTGGAGCGGCTGGCTTGCGGCCTACTCGAAGCCGAGATGCCGCTGCCCAAGCGCGTCAGGCTGCTGGGCGTCTCGCTGTCGTCGCTGCAGGCCGCCGGCGATTCGGAGCCGCAGCTGACGCTTGGCATTTGAGCGCGGCCCGAGCCTCGTCGATAGAGACTTAGACCGCCATCGGGATCCGAACGCCGGCGGCACTGAGGCCGCTCAATGCTTCATATGCTCGAACACCACGATCACGCCGGTCGGTTCGGGCTCATGCGCCATCAGGCGCGTCAGGTCGGAATCGCCCCAATCGGCGAGGCTGACGACCTCGCCGCTCGGGCGGTCGGCGCCTGGCGATCCCGTCGGCTCGACCACCTTGAGGCCCATCTCGTCGACGAAGAAGGTGTGTTCGCCGAACATGCTGTTGAGCTGCGGCATCGCGGGATGTTCGTCGGGCAGCACCTGAGCGCCGAGTTGGTTGACGGTCTGCTTCACCTGTTCGGATGTGAGCTTCATGAGCTGCTCCGTTTCTGTATCCGGTTTCATTGATCAGGCGGGGAGCGCGCATAGCCCGCCGTTGTCCGCCCGGCTCAAAGTCCCGAACAGGGGCTGCGGGCAAATGTTCCTGCAAAATGTATTTCGTGATCGGTGGGGCCGCATCTGCCGCGCTCGCGGCACAAGATCGCCACAGGGTGCACACGATCCGGCGATGGGCGCGCTATTCGCTACTGTTCTCGCCGACCGAGAGCGCGCAGATGCGCGACAGATAGGTGTAGGGCAGCCCGGTCTCCGCGGCCCAGGCGTTGAACTGCGCCTGCACCTTGGCGAGATCGCCCTTCGATTTCACCTGTTCGGCGATGTCGAGCCCTGCATCGCGCAGGGAGGCTACCACGTCCTTCGACGTGACGAAGCCGTCCCACCCGACGAAGCGCAGCAGCATCTGGCCGGTGTTGCCGCCGAGCCGGCTGCCGCGTTTGTTGAGCAGATCGAGCAGGCCGATCTCGTTGGAAGACGGCCATTTCGCCAGAAAGTTGCCGAAGCTGCCGTGTTCCTTCGCGATCTCCTGCACGAAGCCGGCGTTGTCGCGCACCGACATGATCTTGGCGCTGTTGCGCACGATCCGCGCATCGCGCAGCAGACCTTCCCAATAGTCTTCGGGCTGGAAGCTGAGCTTGGCCGGCTGGAAACGCAGGAAGGCCTCTTCGAAGCCGTCCCATTTCGAATCGATCACGCTCCAGGCAAAGCCGGCGCAGAACACCCGCTTGGTCATTTCGGCAAGGATGCGGTCGTCGCCGAGCTTCGCCAGCCGCCCGAGGTCCGGCTTGGCCGGCATCAGCTTCTCCAGCGCCTTGGCGCCGCCTTTGCGCTTCTCGGCACGGGCGCGAATGGTCTTGAAGGAGATCATGGGGACACACGTTTCGAAGACAGGCCACGACAGCAGAAATCGGAGATGCGGTCCAGCCCGGCGCTTCTTCCTTGTTGCGGAGCTCTTGCGCTCTGCGACGCGCCGCAGCATGCTATCGCTCGTCGGATTGATCCGATGGGCAGCCGGGCTGGTCTGCTTCTTGCTTTATGACGTTTTGGAATTCCCTGACATTTTGATCTCTCGCCGACGGTCCTCCAATGCGCTGCCTCGTCGTGGCTGACCTGCACTATTCCCTGCCGCAACTCGACTGGCTGGTCAGCGCGGCGCCGCAATTCGACCTCGTGATTTTCGCGGGCGATGCGCTCGACATCGGCTCGATGGTGGATTTCCGCGCCCAGATCGTGGTGGTGAAGAAGTACCTCGCGCTGCTGGCCGCGACGACGCGCGTGATCCTCTGCTCCGGCAATCATGATCTCGACGAGCGCAACGCCGAAGGCGAGAAGATTTCGCGCTGGATCTCGGAGGTGCGCGAGCTTGGCATTGCCTGCGACGGCGACAGCCTCACCGTCGGTGATATCCTGTTCACGGTGTGCCCATGGTGGGACGGACCGCAGGCCAAGCAGCGCCTGGTCGAGCAGTTGCGCGATGCCGCGGCCGTCCGGCGCCGCGCTGGATATGGGCGCATCACGCACCGCCGGCGGATTCACCGACGAGCTGGGGTGGCAAGCGCTTCTTCGGCGATGTCGATCTGGTGCAGTGGATCAGGCAATATCAGCCGTCCCTGGTGATCTCGGGCCATGTGCATCAATCGCCCTTCATCGGCAATGGATCGTGGTTCGACCGGCTGGGCCAGACCTGGGTCTTCAACACCGGCCTGCAACCCGGCCGTCCGCCGACCTACATCGTGCTGGACCTCGACGCCGACAAGGCGTTCTGGCTTGCGGCCGGCGAAGCCCAGTGGATCGACCTGAATGCGCCGTTGCTGCGCCCCGCCGCTCCCGTCGAAGCGCCGCCGCCATGGCTCACATTCTTGGATCGGATTGCCGATCCGAGCCTGGCGAGACCTCAAGCGGCGGCAGGTTGATCATGCTCTGGAGCACCTCGCCGACCATGGCCAGATGCGTGCCGTGGCCGGCATATTGCCGCTTGAGATCGGCGAGATAGGTGTTGGCGGCATTGAGCCGCTGCGCCAGCATCTTTGCGATCAGCAGCGCCACGTTGGGCTCCCTCGCGAGAAAAGCGGCGGCATCCTCGAATTCGGTGACGACCGCATCGGAGCAGGCTCGCACGGTTGCGGTATGCGGCTGGCCCAGCAGCACGGACATTTCGCCCAGCACTGCGCCTGGCTCGGTGACGGTCGCGACGACCATCTCGCCCTTGAGCACCTCGAGCTTGCCTTGCATCAGCACGTAGAGATGGCCGGTGGTGCCCCCCTCCGTGACGATCGTCGTGCCGGCTGCGAACTGCCGCTCCGTTCCGCCGGTGCAATGGTCCAGGACCGCACGCATCTTGCGAAAGCTCCCATCACTCGGACACTTCATCGCGGAAGACTAGAGCACGATCCGTGCCAAGCGGCAATCAACGCGACTGCGGCGGTCGCGAGATCACACGCGAGAGAGCGAAGGCACCTCCTCAGGCAAGATCGCCTGAAGGCCGCCGAAACGGCGCTCGCGGCCATGGAAGGCGGCCAACGCCTCGGCGAGATCGCCCGCATCGAATTCGGGCCACATCCGCTCGGTGAAGTGCAGCTCGGCATAGGCGCCCTCCCAGAGCAGGAAGTCCGACAGCCGCTTCTCGCCGGAAGTGCGGATGATGAGATCGACGTCGCGGAGGCCAGCCTCGCCGGTAACGAGCTGCGAGAACGCCTCACGCGTGAGGCTGGTCAGCGCGGCCGCCTTCGCCGCGGCGTTGAGGATGGCGTCGCGCGCGGAATAGTCGACCGCGATGCGCAGATGGAGCGTGGCGCCACCGGCGGTGGCGTCCTCGGCGCGCGCGATCGCTTGGGCGATGCCCTCGGGCAGGCGGTCGCGGCGGCCGATCACGGTCAGGCGCACGCCGTTCCTGACCAGGCTCTGCACTTCGTTGGACAGGTAGAAGCGCATTAGCGTCATCAGCGCGGCGACCTCGGCCTTGGGCCTGCGCCAATTGTCGGTGGAGAAGGCGTAGAGCGTCAGCGTGCCGATGCCCTGCTTGGGCGCGGCCTCGACGATGCGGCGGATGGTCTCGACGCCGGCCTCGTGGCCGCGCATGCGCGACAGGCCGCGCCCCGTCGCCCACCTGCCGTTTCCGTCCATGATGATGCCGACGTGAAGCTTGTCGTCACGGGACACGAGCTTACTTTGCATGACAAAGTCTCCGGTCAAAAAAGGGGCGGATCAGGTCGAGGCGATACCGAGGCGAGCGAGCGGCGGCGCCTCGCGCCCCGCGGCCTTCGCCGCGTCGCGCACCAGTCG
>JAEYTQ010000250.1 GCA_023433965.1 Pseudomonadota bacterium
CTGCGCAAGAAGTACACGCCGGCGATCGACCCCGACAACACCATCGCCTTCGCCGGCTACGGCCAGGCCGCGACCATGGCCGAGATCCTGCGCCGCTGCGGGGACGAGCTCACCCGCGCCAACGTGCTGAAGCAGGCCTCCAACCTCAAGGGCTTCCACTCGCCCTATTTCCTCGACGGCGTCACCTACAGCTACACGCCCGAGGACTACACGCCGATGAAGACGCTGTTCATCTCCACCTTCACCGGCAAGGACTGGGACATCTCCGACAAGCCGATGTCGGAGTAGGCGGAGGCGAGGCGGGTGCCGACGCTCTTTCCTTCTCCCCTTGTGGGAGAAGGTGGCGCGAAGCGCCGGATGAGGGGTTGCTTCAGCAAGCTCGCATGTGAAGGGTGACTCGCGGAAAGAGACCCTCACCCGTCTCGCCGCATTGCGGCGAGCCACCCTCTCCTAAAGGGGAGAGGGAAAAGCACACCGACTGTCACTAGCCCAACCGATAGGCTACCTTGGCATTCGCACCAAAAGCCTTCTGCCGCACACCGGAGCCCAGCTTCGCCAGACACCCCTCCAGCGTACCTTTGATATCGCCGTAGCTTCCCGCGAGCAGGCACACCGGCCAGTCCGAGCCGAAGATCAGCCTGTCCTCGCCGAAGCAGCTCGCTGCGTGCGCGATAAACGGAGCCAGCTGCTCCGCGTCCCAGTCATTCCAGACCGCCTCGGTCGCGAGCCCCGAGATCTTGCACCAGACATTGTCACATGTCCCGAGCGCCTTGATCCGATCGGACCATTCGGTGCTGCCGCCGTCGGCGATCGGCGGCTTGGCGGCGTGATCGAGCACGAAGCGCGCGTGCGGAAAGGCCTGCGCGGTTGCGATCGCGGCGGGCAGCTCGCGGGCGCGGACGAGAAAATCATAGGCGAGACCATGCGCGAAGGCTGCGGTGAGGCCACGTTGGACGTCCTCGCGCAGCAGCCAGTCGGGATCGGCCTCGTCATGCACCTGGTGGCGGATGCCGACGAGCTTGTCGCCGCCCGGCAGACCACGTAGCCGTTCGAGCGTTTCGCCGAGCGCAGCATCGGTCAGATCGGCCCAGCCGACCACACCGACGACGAAGGGATGCGCCTGCGCGATGCGCAAGAACTCCTCGGTCTCCTCCAGAGAGGAGCGACATTGCACCACGATGCTGGCCTCGATGCCGCTTGCTTTGAGCAACGGCGCGAGATCGGCCGGACCGAAAGCGCGGCGGATCGGCGCAAGTTCGGGCGCGTCCATCCAGGGATAATCGGCACGCGCCGGGTCCCAGAAATGCTGGTGGGCGTCGATGATCACGCCTTACGCTCCCGTCGGTAGCGGCGCGCGCGCATCGACGAGCTTCCGCGCCCGCAGCTCTTGCCAGAACGCGTGCGGCACGGCCAGCTGCGACATCGCGATGTTGTCGGCAACCTCCGCCGCGTTGCGCGCACCCATCACGGCGACGGTTACGGCCGGATGGGCCATGCAGAATTGGAGCGCCGCGGCCTTCAGTTCGGTGCCGTGCTTGCGGCAGAGCGCGTCGAGCTCCAGCGCACGCGCCACCAGTGCGGCATCGGCATCCTGATAGTTGAACTTCGCGCTGGTATGCGGGTTGGCGAGGATGCCGCTGTTGTAGATGCCCCCAAGCAGGATGGCGATCTTCTTCGCCGTGCAGAGCGGAAACAGCGCAGCCAGCGCGCCCTGGTCGAGCAGCGTGTAGCGGCCGGCGAGCAGGAAGCAGTCGACCGGCACCTCCTCCGCGAAGCGGACCAGCATCTCCGACTGGTTCATGCCGGCGCCGATCGCCTTGACGGTGCCGTCATCGCGCAGGCGCTGGAGCGCGCGGAAGGCCCCCGTGACGGCCGCGTCATGGTGATCGTCGGGATCGTGCACGAGCAGGACGTCGACGCGGTCGAGCCCGAGGCGCTGCAGGCTTTCCTCGACCGACCGCATCACGCCGTCGTAGCTGAAATCGAACACCGGACGCTCGCGCGGCGTGGCCTTGTAGTGTTCGTCCTCGCCGGGCGCGCCATCCGGTGTCCGCAGCAGGCGGCCGACCTTGGTCGAGATGACGTAGGAGTCGCGCGGCTGTTCCCGCAGGAACGCACCAAGCCGTCGCTCCGCGAGGCCGAAGCCATACAGCGGCGCGGTGTCGAAGAACCGCACGCCGAGTGACCAGGCCCGTTCGATCGTGGCTTGCGCATCGGCATCGCTGACGGGGGTGAACAATCCGCCGAGCGGGGCAGAGCCAAGCCCGATCGAGGTGACGTCGAGCCAGCCGAGCCGAGACCGTTTCATTCCCATTGCCTTCCAGCAGTTTTCTTCCAACGATCATCTCCCCCGCTCACGGAAACCGCAAGCGGGGGAGGTGCGCAGGAGCGCTGGGGCTGGGGGCGCTCCTACTTCAACATCTGCGCGACGTTGTCCTTGGTCACGAGGTCGAGGCCGGTATAGACGATCTCCGGCACCTTCTCGCCCTTCTTGATGGCGAGCAGCGTGTCCATCGCCTTCTCGCCCATCTCGAACGGGCGCTGGCCGACCAGCGCATTGGCATAACCGTCGCGCAGCAGTTCGAGCTGCATCTTCAGCGTATCGGCCACGACCAGCGTGAACTTGCCGGAATCGATGTCCTTCTTGTTCCTGCTGGCGAAGGCCTTGAAGCCTTCGGGGGCAAACATCGGCCAGCCGCCGATGGGAACGATGGCGGCGAGATCTGGCGTTGCGGTGCGCATATCCGTCATCTGCTGGACCGCGAGCGCGGGGTCGTCGTTGCAGAAGGTCGGCGAACCCGCGACCTCGGTCCATTTCCAGCCCTTCAACGCCTCGCGGACACCGTCGACGCGCTCGGCGAGATTCTTGGCGCCGGGACCGCCGGAGACCATCGCATACTTGCCGCCGTCGGGCCGCATCTTCAGCAATTGCTTGCCGAGCGCGAGGCCGAACTCCTTGTTGTTGGTGCCGATATAGGCGATGCGCTTGGAGCCCGGCGCGTCGGCGTCGAAGGTGATGACGGGGATGCCGGCGGCGGTCGCCGCCTCGATCGACTTGGTCATGGCCGCGACGTCGGCGACCGAGATGGCGAGGCCGTCGACCTTCTGCGTGACGAAGTCTTGGATGATCTGGGCCTGCGTCGCCGGCTCGTGCTCCACCGGCCCCTTGTAGATGCACTCGATGTTGCCGAGCTCCTTGGCACGCTTCAGGCAGCCGTCGCGCGCGAAGTCGAAGAAAGGATTGTTCATCGCCTTCGGCACGATCACGAAGCGGTAGTTCGCGGCGAGTGCCGGCGTAGCCATCATCGCGACGGCGATACCGGCCAGAAGAAATTTCCTCATTGTCTCCTCCACCCTTGTTTGGTGCCTATCCTCTCGAAATCGCCCGGGAAGCGGACAGGCCGCGTTCTATTTGCCTTCCCGAGATGTCGTCAGTTCAGCTCATCCGCGAGCGAATGCGGTCGACCAGCACGGCCAGGATGATGATCACGCCCACCAGCGTCTGCTGCCAGTAGGAGCTGACCTGTGCCAGCACGAGCCCGTTGCGGATCACCTCCAGCAGCACGCAGCCGACGATGGCCCCGAGTGGGCCGCCGATGCCGCCGGCGAGATTGGCGCCGCCGATCACCGCCGCCGCGATCACGTTGAGCTCGTAGGACGTCGCCATGTTGGCCGGGGCCGACCCGAGCCAGCCGGAGATGATGATGCCTTGCAAGCCGGCGGCGAGCGCACAGATCACATAGACCTCGATCTTGACCCGGACCACGGGAATGCCGGTCAGCTCCGCCGCCTTCTCGTTGCCGCCAAGCGCGAAGACATGACGTCCGAACGAGGTGTGGTGCAGCACCACCGCCATCGCCAGCGCCAGGATCACGAGATAGATGAACGGCGCCGGCACGCCGAGCACGTCGCCCGACGTCGCTGCGTAGAAGTAGTCGGCGTCGGGCCCGCCCGGGAAGCTGCCGCGGCCGTTGGAGACGACATAGCCGAGCCCGCGCACGATCGAGAGCATGCCCAGCGTGGTGACGAAGGGTGACAGGCCGAGGACCGCGATGCAGAATCCGTTGACGAGGCCCGCGATCAGCGCGACGCCGAGGCCGGCCAGGACCGAGATCAGCAGGATCAGCCCGGGCACGTTGGCGAGCACGGTCTTGCCATCGGCCGCCATGTGCACCAAGGGGGAGCCGGGCGCCGAGAGCTCGGTCATTACCATCGAGGTGATCATGGCGGAGAAGCACATCAACGAGCCGACCGAAAGGTCGATGCCGCCCGTGATGATCACGAAGGTGACGCCGAGCGTCGCAATGGCGATGAAGGAGAAATTCTTCGCCACGTTCTGCATGTTGCCCTGGGTGAAGAAATAGGGACTGGCGAAATGCATGATCACCAGCAGCAGCGCCAGCGCGAGCAGGACGTAGCCGGTCTGCGAGGCGAAGATGCCGCGCTGCCACCACCTGATCTTGCCGACATTGGTGAAGCTGATCGGGCTTTCCATGGGCATGGCCATCACGCCGCCTCCTTCGCGCCGGTGATGAGGGCGGTGATTTCCTCAGGCGAGGTTTCGTGGATCGGCTTGTCGGCCCGCTTCTCTCCGCGGCGCATGACGATGACGCGGTCGCACACCGCGAACACGTCCGGCATGCGGTGCGAGATCAGCATCACGGCGACGCCCTGCTCCTTGAGCCGGTGAATCAGGCTGAGCACCTGCTCGACCTGACGCACCGAGATCGCCGCGGTCGGCTCGTCCATCATGACGAGCCGCGCATTGGAGAGCCGGGTCCGCGCGATCGCCACCGCCTGGCGCTGCCCTCCCGACATCTGCCTGACGAGATCGTCGGGGCGCGTCTCCGAGCGCAGCTCACCGAACAGCTCCAGCGTCCGCGCCGCCATCGCCTTGTGGTCGAGCAACGCGACGGGTCCGAACCTTCGCTTCAGCTCGCGGCCGAGGAACACGTTGGCGGCGGCCGTGAGATTATCCGCCAGCGCGAGATCCTGGTAGACGACCTCGATGCCGACGGCGCGGGCATCCACCGGCCGGTTGAAATGGACAGCGTTGCCGGCGAAACGGATCTCGCCGTGGCTGGGGCGGAAATTGCCGGCGATGATCTTGACCAGCGTCGACTTGCCGGCGCCGTTGTCGCCCATCAGACCGACCACCTCGCCCGGCTTGACCTCGAGATCGACGCCATGCAGCGCGCGGATGGCGCCGAACTCCTTGCCGATGCCGGAGAGCTCGAGGACCGGTGTCACGTCAGCATGTGCCATCAGCGGACTTCCTCAGACATGACGGTTGACCAGGGATTCCAGATATTCCTGCCGGCCCGAGCGCGGCTGCGGATCGAAGCCGGGCGCAAGCGCGCGGTCGGCGAGATCGGCGAGCGACCGCTGTCCGGCGAGAATGGCGCGCCCCTCGGGCCCGGACCATCCGTCGTAACGCTGCGCAAGCGGCGCGGTGAGCACGCCCGCATCCAGCA
The DNA here is from genome assembly GCA_023433965.1 of Pseudomonadota bacterium. Lineage (GTDB taxonomy): Bacteria > Pseudomonadota > Alphaproteobacteria > Rhizobiales > Xanthobacteraceae > Bradyrhizobium. Next base: position 5,475 of record JAEYTQ010000250.1, read on the forward strand.
TGTCGGCAGCGGCGAGAAACGCCCGGGCGCAGGCATCCATCGAGCCGACATGAGCATGGATGAGATCATCGGGATCGATCGACTGCCGCCGGATCTTGGCATCAAAATTGAGCCCGCCCGAGGTGAAGCCGCCGTGGTTCAGGATCTCGTGAAACACCAGCGCCAGTTCCGGCACGTTCATCGCGAACTGGTCGGTGTCCCAGCCGAGCAGATCGTCGCCGCGGTTAATGTCGAGCGAGCCGAACACGCCGAGCGCCTCCGCCAGCGCGACCTCGTGATGGAAGGAATGGCCGGCGAGGATGGCGTGGTTCTGCTCGATGTTGAGCTTGACGTCCTTCAGGAGATCATAGCGTTCGAGGAAGCCGTAGCAGGTTGCAACGTCGAAGTCGTATTGATGCTTGGTCGGCTCCCTCGGCTTGGGCTCGATCAGGAGCGGCCCCTTGAAGCCAATTTTGTGCTTGTGCTCGACCACGAGCGAGACGAAGCGGCCGAGCTGGTCGAGCTCGCGCCTGAGATCGGTGTTGAGCAGCGTCTCGTAGCCCTCGCGCCCACCCCACAGCACGTAGTTCTGGCCGCCGAGCCGGTGTGTCACCTCAAGGGCGGCGCGGACCTGGCCGGCGGCATAGGTGAAGATGTCGGGGTCCGGATTGGTCGCCGCGCCCGCCATGTAGCGACGGTGGGTGAACAGGTTCGCGGTCCCCCAGAGCAGGCGAACCTTACTCGATGCCATCTTCTGCTCGAACAGGTCGGCGATGGCGTTCAGATTAGCGACGGACTCGGCGAGCGAAGCACCTTCCGGCGCGGCATCGACATCGTGGAAGGTGAAGTAGGGCACGTCGAGCAGGCGAAACAGCTCGAAGGCGACATCGGCCTTGGCGCGCGCCTGCGCCATCGCATCGCTGCCGTGGTGCCACGGTCGCAGGAACGTTTCGCTGCCGAAGGGATCGCCCCCCGGCCAGCACAGCGAATGCCAGTAGCAGACTGCAAAGCGCAAATGATCTTCCAGCCTGCGGCCGTGCACCAGGCGGTCCTTGTCGTACCAGCGGAAGGCGAGCGCGTTATCCGCCTCCTTGCCGCCGAAGGCGACGGGTGCGCTCGCATCGAAGAATCTAATTGGCGCGTTCACTTAATTCGTCTCCTTCAATGCGGGATAAAGCGCGCGCCAGCGACGATAGGC
>JAEYTQ010000358.1 GCA_023433965.1 Pseudomonadota bacterium
GTAGCCGATCGCGAGCACGGCGACGTCGGCACCGACGCGCTCGCCGCCGCTCATCACGATGCCGTCGCCGTCATAATGGTCGAAGGTGCCGAACACCGCCTTGATGCGGCCGTCGGCGACCATCGGATAGAAGCCCGGCGTTGCGATCGGCACCGAGCAGTTGACACCGTCCTCGATCCGCTCGTTCGGCACCATCTTGCACTGCTTCAGCTTGAGCTGGACCTTCAACAGGCTCTCCAGCCCGCGCCAGTTCGCCCAGATGAGAGGCGCGGCCATGCGCTGTGCGACCCGCGCCATTGCGCTCGCGCCCCAGCCGGGAAACATCTCCTCCTGGGCGCGGATGTAGAGGATGCGCTTGAAGTTGACGAGGCCGCCGATGAAATAGGGAATGCGCCAGACCGGTTCGCGCATCACGATGGTGACCTCGCGTGCGCCCGATTTCACCGCGTTCACCGCAATGTCGGTCGCGGACTTCGATCCGCCGAGCACGACGACGCGACGCCCTTTCGCCAGCGCGGGATCGCCGTATTTCGACGAGTGCAGGATCTGGCCGCCCTGCGCCAGGAACGCGTCCTCGCCGGGGCAGTGCAGCTCGCGCGGCTCGTTGAACTGCCCCGTGCAGACCGCAACGAAATCGAAATCTTCGCTGGTCGTCGCACCGTCCCTGGTCCTCAGCGCGAGCGTCCAGCCCGGTCTGCCGTCGGCGCGGCGCGCCATGCCGGCAACCTCCGTGTCGAGGCGCAGCATGCGGTCGAGACCGAAGCTCCTAGCGTAGTCGGCGAGATAGGCATGCACCTGCGGCCCGGTCGGCCATTCCGGATACGCGTCCGGCATGGCGCGGTCGGTGTAGCGGTAGAGCTCCTTCGGGCTCTGCGTCTGCACCTCGGGGTAGGAGCGGGCCGGCTCCCAGACGCCGCCAAGATCGGCGCTGCGCTCGACGATGGTGACGCGGTGGCCGCGGGTGGAGAATGCTTTCGCGGCGGCAAGGCCGGAGACGCCGGCGCCGATCACGCAGACATGCTTTGGGTTGACCATGGGATTGCTCGATGGTTTGGCGCGCAAGCGGCCGCATTCGGCCGCAAGGCGCGGCCGGCCGGGCTGCAAGCCGATGGAAGCGGAGGAAGCGGCGACGGCTAGTCGTTGGCCTCGGGCGGCAGGAAGTCGACCTCATGCAGCGCCGAGATGCGGACCACTTCCGCAGGGTCGGTCAGATTGTGCAGCTGGTTGAACAGCGCCTCCAGCTTCTGCATCGGCGAGACCCAGAACAGCGCACGGCAGGGCTTGTCGGACTTGTTGAAATAGCCGTGCGGGATGCCGCGCGGCATGCGGACGAGGTCGCCGGCATGGGCCTTGACCCACACGCCGTCGAGCTTGAGGTCGAGCGTGCCTTCCTGCACCAGGATGAACTCGTCCTGAGTCGGATGGATGTGCACCGGCACGAACTGGCCGGGATCGCTGTTGGTCTCGAACGCGAAGGTGGAATCGGTCACGGCCTTGGGGAAATAGACCTGGCCCAGGATGTTCCAGCTCTTGCCGCCATAGCCCGTGCCGTTTGCAGTAATGCCCTTTTCGAGTGCAGTCATGCTCGCCTCCTCATGGATACCGGCGGGGACGAAGCTTCCGCCAGCTTCGGGCCGGCTGTCTATCCGCTAAACGAATCCGGGCACGGTTGTTGCCGTGCAGCACGCGATTCACCGGCAGCGGCCCTTTTCGCGGCCACCGAACTATTATAGGCTTAAAGCAATTTCGCGACGCGAAGCGTGGTCGACGATGTCCGCAGCCGTGCTGGAAATGAGCGCAAGGGCGCCCGCAGCCGAGCGGCTTGCGGCCTTCGCCCGCGTCACCACGGATGACGTCGACGAGGCCGCCGAGCAGATCGGCCGCATCTTCTGCCCGCACGATCTCGAGCCGAAAGAGGTGCGTGCGGCCGGCTTTTCCGCGCGGCACAATTGCGCCGATTTCGACGGCTTCTCCATCAACTACGTCTCCTATGGCGGGTTGGTCAGCATCGATCCCGGCTGCCTCGAGCGCTTCTTCCTGGTGCAGGTCCCGCTCGCGGGCAGCGCCCGCATTCGTGCAGGCGTGGGCGAGTTCGACGTCGCGCCCGACCGGGCGGCGTCGCTGCTGTCCCCGACCGTCCCGACCCGGATGATGTGGCGCGATTGCGCGCAGGCGATTCTGCTGCTTGATCGCCGCATGGTCGAGCAGCGCGCCGCGGCGATGTCGGGCAGGGCGACCGGCACGGTCGAGTTCGATCCGGTGATCGCGCTGGACGCGCCGTCCGGGCAGACCTTGCAGGCGAGCCTCGCCGGGCTGATGACGCTGGCCGAGAGTCTCGGGCCATCGGGCCGGCTTTCGCCGGTGGCGATGGCGGATTGGCGCGAGTTGCTGCTCGATCATCTCCTCACTCGCCAGCGGCACGGCCTGTCGGATGCGATTGAAACGTTCTCGGGGCGGGCCGAGCGTCTGCCCCGTGCGATCCGCGCCGCGCGCGACCATCTGGCAGACAGTGCCGGCGAGCCCCTCGATCTCGCGCAGCTCGCCTACGTGGCCGGCATCGGCATCCGCGCGCTCCAGCTCGGCTTCCGCCGCCACTTCGGCGTATCGATCTCGCAGATGCTGCTCGACATGCGCCTTGCCGGCCTGCACGCGCGGCTCGCGCGCGCCGCGCCCGGTGCCTCCATCACCGACGTCGCCTTCGACCTCGGCTTCACCCATCTCGGCCGGATGGCCGGCGCCTACCGCGAGAAATTCGGCGAGACGCCGTCGGCGACGTTGCGGCGAAGGATGAGCTAGGTGCGCGGTCGCGGCGGCTTTGCTGCTGCGCCAAGTCGTCTCTCGAATTCAAGTCGCCTCACGAATTGACGTGCACGAAATCCCGCAGCAGCGGATAGATCTCGTTGTTCCAGCGCTTGCCGGAGAACACGCCGTAATGGCCGACGCCGGCTTGCATGTGGTGGACGCGGCGATAGGCGCGCACGCCGGTGCAGAGGTCTTGCGCCGCCAGCGTCTGGCCGATCGAGCAGATGTCGTCCTTCTCGCCCTC
>JAEYTQ010000360.1 GCA_023433965.1 Pseudomonadota bacterium
GGCACCTGGTGGCCGGAGCGGCGCCAAGCGCCGCGCGAAGCCGCGCGGCCGGTTCGGCCTCGGCCGCCTGGTCTATTGGGGGGCGGTGCTGAGCCTGTGGGCCGCGATCGCCGTGATCGGCGTCGTGGTCTATGTCGGCGCGCATTTGCCGCCGATCCAGTCGCTGGAAATCCCCAAGCGCCCGCCGACGATCCAGATCGTCGGCATCGACGGCAGCATGCTGGCGCAGCGCGGCGAGATGGCTGGCGCCAATGTCGCGCTGAAGGATTTGCCGCCGTATTTGCCGAAGGCGTTCATCGCCATCGAGGACCGCCGCTTCTATTCGCATTTCGGCATCGACCCGGTCGGCATCGCACGCGCCCTGGTCACAAACGTGCTCAATCGAGGCGTGTCGCAGGGCGGCTCGACGCTGACGCAGCAGCTCGCGAAAAACCTGTTTCTGACCCAGGAGCGCACCATCCGGCGCAAGCTGCAGGAGGCCGAGCTTGCGATCTGGCTGGAACGCAAGCACTCCAAGAACGAGATTCTGGAGCTCTATCTCAACCGCGTCTATTTCGGCTCGGGCGCCTACGGCGTCGAAGCGGCCGCGCAGAAATATTTCGGCAAGTCGGCCAGGAACGTCACGATCGCCGAAGCCGCGATGCTCGCCGGCCTCGTCAAGTCGCCGTCGCGCCTTGCGCCGAACCGCAACCCGGAAGGCGCCGAAGCGCGCGCGCAGGTCGTGCTCGCGGCGATGGCGGATGCGAACTTCATCACCGATGCGCAGGCCAAGGCCTCGATCGGCCATCCCTCCTACAACGTGAAGCCGGTCGGCGCCGGCACGGTCAATTACGTCGCCGACTGGATCGGCGAGGTGCTGGACGATTTGGTCGGCCAGATCGACGAGAGCATCAAGGTCGAGACCACGATCGATCCCAAGCTCCAGAGCGTGGCAGAAGCCGCCATCATCGACGAGCTCGCGGCCAAGAGCGTCAAGTTCAACGTCAGCCAGGGCGCGCTGGTGGCGATGACGCCGGACGGCGCGGTGCGAGCCATGGTCGGCGGTCGGAACTATTCCGACAGCCAGTACAACCGTGCGGTCACCGCAAGGCGGCAACCGGGCTCCGCATTCAAGCCGTTCGTCTATCTCACCGCGCTCGAGCAGGGCCTGACGCCGGACACGATGCGCCAGGACGCGCCGATCGAGGTCAAGGGCTGGCGACCCGAGAATTACACCCACGAATATTTCGGCGCGGTGACGCTGACGCAGGCGCTGGCGATGTCGCTCAACACGGTCGCGATCCGGCTCGGCCTCGAGGTCGGGCCTAAGAACGTGGTGCGCACGGCGCACCGGCTCGGCATCTCGTCCAAGCTCGAGCCCAACGCCTCGATCGCGCTCGGCACCTCCGAAGTCTCCATGGTCGAGCTGGTCGGCGCCTACGCGCCCTTCGCCAATGGCGGCCTCGCGGTGGCGCCGCATGTGGTCACCAGGATCAGGACGCTCAGCGGCAAGCTGCTCTACATGCGCCAGCCGGAGGAGCGCAACCAAGTCATCGATACCCGCCACGTCGGCATGATGAACGCAATGATGCGGGAGACGCTGGTATCGGGCACCGCCAAGAAGGCGGAGATTCCAGGCTGGCCGGCCGCGGGCAAGACCGGCACCAGCCAGGATTATCGCGACGCGTGGTTCATCGGCTACACCGCGAGCCTCGTTACCGGCGTCTGGCTCGGCAATGACGACAACTCGCCGACCAAGAAGGCGACAGGCGGCGGCCTGCCGGTCGAGGTCTGGTCGCGCTTCATGAAGGCCGCGCATGAGGGCGTGCCGGTGGCAGCGCTGCCGAGCGCACCCGGCGGCTGGGGCCTGTCGAACCTCGCGCAGGCGGCCTCGCAGGTGTCGCCGCCGACGCCTGCCGCACCGGCACAAGCGAACGCGGGCGGCTATCGCCCGCCGCCCCCCACGCGCACCAATGTGCGCCCCGAGGCGGCGGCCGGGCTCGATGGTTGGCTGATGGATCGGTTGTTTGGTGGGAATCGATAGGCCTCGCGAAGGGCCTTGAAATACGAACTGCGAAAACAACCCCATGCACAGTAGACGGCGGTTGCCGGCGCGGTGCGCGCTGAATGCTGCGAAGCGGTTGATGCGCCGGGATTAATCAGGCAAGCGGCGCAATCGTCGCGAAGTGTGGCGAGAATGGAGCGGTGATGCCTGCCCATCCTCTCCTGTCATTCCCCGCGAAGGCGGGGAATCCAGTACGCCGCAGCCTCTCGATTCAATCACTGGCGTCACGGAGTACTGGATCGCCCGCTTACGCGGGCGATGACAATGCTCGCTGAGTTGGCAGCGCAGGCCTAATTCTCAGCGCTGATCCTAATCCTCGACGCCGTAGCGGTGCAGATCGTTGCCGTAGGTGTCGAGCCACTTCTTGGCGCGCTCCATCGACGGGCAGATCCTGCCGCAGACGCGCCAGAAGCGCGCCGAATGGTTCATCTCGACGAGATGGGCGACCTCGTGGGCGGCGAGATAGTCGAGCACGTAGGGCGGCGCCAGGATCAGGCGCCAGGAGAACGCCAGCGAGCCGGCCGAGGTGCAGGAGCCCCAGCGGCTGGACTGGTCGCGGATCGAGAGCCGCTTCACCCTGACACCGAGTTCGGCGGCATAGGCTTCCGCGGAACGCTGGAGATCCTTGCGCGCCTCGCGCTTGAGGAAATCGCTGACGCGGCGATCGACATGCTCGAGGCCGCCGGCGACGCAGAGAATGCGCTCACCGCTATCGCGCGTCTCGGTCCACACCGTGCCGCGGCTACCGGCGCGATGAACGATGCGATGCGGCGTGCCGCGCAGCGGTATCACCGTGCCCGGCTGGAACGGGGCTGCCTTCGGCAGGCGGCCGAGACGTGCCGCGATCCACGCGCCGTGACGCTGCGCGAAGTCCTTGGCCTCGGCGAGCGTGCCGCGCGGCGGCATGGTGAGGATCGCTTCGCGATCGCTCGGATGAATTCTGAGCGTATAGCGGCGCGCGCGGCGGTGCCGGCGCAGCCGAATCGCAAAGAACTGCGATCCATGGGTGATGACCAAGGTCTTCGGTTCGTGGGGCCGACGATAAAGGAGTGCGCGAGTGGCCATGTCTGTCAGTCCGGGGGGCAGGAGAGCGCCCGGATTCTGCCATAACCGCCGCCATGGGAAGCGCTCGGCGCAAAAACAAATCATTTGCCCAATATACAGCGGTCCGGCGTCCGGGAGACCCTACAGACTGGGGTCGGAACCGGCTTTTTTCGCCCCCGCGGGACGCATGAGCCACCCCCAAAGGGTGAGCGCCGACTCACTCCTAGAAAGCTACCTAAATACCGCGAATCTGGCGGGAACTTGTCCCCCGCCCGAGGGCTCGGCCGGGGTCGGAATTTCGACGGGAAAGCCGAAATCGCTGTCTATTCGGCCGCGAGAGCCTGCATTGAAGCGGGATTCGCAGCCGAGAGCATGAAGTCGTGAATACGCGGCACGATCTCCGACTTGAAACGCGATCCGTTGAACACGCCGTAATGCCCGACGCCCTTCTGGACGTAATGCACACGGCGATGATCGGGAATCGATGTGCACAATGTGTGCGTCGCCTCGGTCTGGCCGAGACCGGAGATGTCGTCATTCTCGCCTTCGACCGTCATCAACGCGACGCGCTTGACCTGGGAAGGATCGACGCGGGTTCCGCGATGGGTCATCTCGCCCTTCGGCAGCGAGTGCTTCACGAACACGGTGTCGACCGTCTGAAGGTAATACTCGGCCGAGAGGTCCATTACCGCGAGATATTCGTCGTAGAAGTCGCGATGCTTGTCGACGAGGTCGCCATCGCCCTTCACCAGGTTGGCGAACAGCTGCTTGTGCGCATCCATGTGCCGATCGAAATTCATGCTGATGAAGCCGTTGAGCTGCAGGAATCCCGGATAGACATCGCGCATCATGCCCGGATGCGGGAACGGCACCTTGGTAATGACGTGATTGCGGAACCAGTCGATGCCGCGCTCCTGGGCGAGGTTGTTCACCGCGGTCGGATTGCGGCGAGTGTCGATCGGTCCGCCCATCAGCGTCATCGAGGTCGGCACGAACGGGTCGCGCCGCGCTTCCATGATCGAGACGGCGGCGACGACAGGCACGGAGGGCTGGCACACGGCCATGACATGGGTGTTGCCGCCGAGGACATGCAGCATCTCAATGACATAGTCGATGTAGTCGTCGAGATCGAAGCGGCCTTCGCTGAGCGGCACCATGCGGGCATCGGCCCAGTCGGTGATGTAGACCTCGTGCGCCGGTAGGAAAGCTTCCACCGTGCCGCGCAGCAGCGTCGCATAATGGCCTGACATCGGCGCCACGATCAGAACGCGCGGCTGCGGGCTGCGCAAGGGACGCGCGAACTTGCGGTCAAAGTAGAGCAGGTTGCAGAACGGCTTTTCCCAGACCGGGCGGATCTCGACGGGAACGCGGATGCCGTTGACCTCGGTATCGTTGAGGCCCCATTCCGGCTTGCCGTAGCGGCGCGTGGTGCGCTCGAACAATTCGCAGGCCGCCGCGACCGACTTGCCGACCTCGGTGCGCGTCCACGGATTGAGGGGATTCTGAAACAGCAGCTTGGTCGCGTCGGTGACCGCACGTGCCGGATTGAGAGCGGCATGCGCCATCTCGTACATCCAGTACATCGGCGTCGTCAGGACCGGACTGCCTTCTGCAGCCAGGGGCGGCGCGCCGCCGAACTCACCAATTGGCATTGCTATATTCCTCTTCGCATCGCAGCATACTGCCGAATGCGTAATATTGCGTCAATGCATGGTTCCGTACATCTACGTGGCCGAAGCGGCGAAATCGGCCAGAATCCACGGGAAAGTGACATTATTCGCCGCCGGACAGCAGCGAGCCATGTTTCTTGGCGCTGCGCAAAAGGGCAAGGAATGCCCAAAAAGAAGCAGCCAGAAGCGCGGCGTTGATGGCCAACGCCTGCAGCATCAGATCGGTCCTGAAGGTGTGCTCGATCAGGAGCGCGCGCATTCCCTCGAAGGCGTAGGTCGGCGGCAATGTCCAGGCGACGACTTGCAGCCAGACCGGCAACACGCTGACGGGATAGTAGACGCAGGCCAGCGGCAGGATCGCGAACATCAGGGTCCAGACGATGCTCTCGGCGCCGAGGCCGTTTCGCAGCACGAGGCCCGAGACGAAGATGCCGACCGACCAGCTCGTGAAGATCAGATTGCAGAAGAAGGCGATCAACGGCAGGCCGAGGGCGTAGACGTTGAAGTGAAACAGCACCAGCGCCAGCAGGGTCATCGGGATGATCCCGATCGCAAGCCGGATCAGGCTCATGACCATCAGCGACAGCAGAAACTCGATCGGCCTCAAGGGGCTCATCATGAGATTGCCGAGGTTGCGCGCCCACATCTCCTCGAGGAAAGAGATGGAGAAGCCGAGCTGCCCGCGGAACAGGATGTCCCAGAGGATGACGGCGCCGATCAGCGTGCCGCCGGCACGCGCGAAGAAGCTGGCGTTCTCGGCGATGTAGTGCTGGAGGAAGCCCCAGGTGATGACCTGGAGCGCGGGCCAGTAGAGCAGCTCGAGCAGCCGCGGCCAGGAGGATAGCAAGAGATACCAGTAGCGCAGGATCATCGCGCCGATGCGGTGCACCGAGATGCCACGGTGAAGGGAGAGGTCGGTCATGGCGCGCTCCCGTAGCCTCCTCACCGCATCGTCTCCTTCACCCCGTTCACGCGGCCGCGGGCGACGTCCAGAAACACCTCCTCCAGCGTGCTGCGGTTGTAGCGGGCCAT
>JAEYTQ010000391.1 GCA_023433965.1 Pseudomonadota bacterium
TGCGCATCAAGCTGCTTCAGCAGGAAATGCTGGACCTTGCCCAGCGCAGTGCGCGGCAGGTCGGTGACGAAGACGATTTCGCGCGGAACCTTGTAGCGCGCGAGTTGCGCGTGAAGATGCGCCGTCAATTCCTCCGCTTCGAGCCGGCAGCCTGATCGCGCAATGACATAGGCGATCGGCACCTCGTCCCAGCGCGGGTCGGGCCGGCCGATCACGGCGCATTCGCTGACATCGGGGTGCTCGAGCAGGACGCGCTCGACCTCGGCCGGATAGACATTCTCGCCGCCGGAAATAATCATGTTCTTCTTGCGGTCCCGGACCCAAAAATATCCGTCCGTGTCGCACAGGCCGATATCGCCGGTGCGGTACCAGCCGTCGTGCAACGCCTCGCGCGTGGCGGCTTCGTTACCCCAATACTCGAAGAACACGTTTGGGCCGCGCACCGCGACCTCGCCCGGCGTGCCCGCGGGCAGTTCGTTGCCGGCGTGATCGACCACCTTTGCCTCGCAGCATAAGCCGGCAAGGCCAGTCGATCCGGTGCGCGAAAGATCGCCGCCGAGGCGGGTGTAGACCGCGATGGGGCAGGTTTCCGTCGAGCCGTAGACCTGAAGCACAGGAACGCCACGTGCGACGAAGCGTTCGATCAGGTGCGGAGGTACGATTGTCGAGCCGGTGGCGACGGCCTTCAGCGAGGAGAGATCAGTTGTCGCCCAGGCGGGATGCTCGCTCACCGCCTGGATGACCGCGGGCACCATCACGGTGAGTGTCGGCCGTTCGCGTTGAATGGCCGCAAGCGCGGCATCCGGCGAAAAGCGCGCATGGACCGTTACGGTTGCGCCCAGCTGCAATGCCGCCGTGGTCTGGATGTTGAGGCCGCCGACATGGAAGAACGGTAGCACGGTCAGCACGTGGTCGTCGGAGGTCATGTTGTGCATGTGCTGGCTCATGACGCCGTTCCAGAACAACGCCTCCTGGCGCAGCACCGCGCCTTTCGGCCGTCCGGTCGTTCCCGACGTGTAGACGATGAGCAGCGGGCTGGAGAGGTCGGTATGCGGGTTGCGGCCGGTGCCGCTGCTCCGAGCCAGCAGAGCTCCGAATGTTGTGCCGCCGGGCGGCGTGAAGTCGAGGCCTACGACGGATGTTCCCGGAACGGTCTGCCCGAGCTCGGCCAGCACTCCGGAAAACGCCTGCTCCAGCAGGAGAACCTTGGCGCCGGCATCGCTCAGGATGAACAGCTGCTCGGCGACTGCCAGCCGCCAGTTCAGCGGCACCAGCATCGCGCCGAGGCGCGCGCAGGCGTAGAGCAGAACCAGGTAATCCGGCCTGTTCAGGCTGAGGATCGCGACACGATCGCCGCGGCCAACGCCGAGCTCGCCTTTCAAGGCCGTCGCGGTTCGTTCGACGCGCGCGGCGAGCTCGGCATAGCTCAGCCGCTCACCTTCGAAGACAATGGCGGTCTTGTCCGGAGCAAACGCCGCGTTCCGCTCGATGAGACTGCAGAGGTCCACTGTCAGTCGTCCGTCTCACCCGCCTCGTATAGCGCCTCGCGCCCGATTCGGTCGAGGCAGAGCTCGGCGGTCCAGGGCAGCATCAGCGAGCCGCAGCGGCTGTCGCGATAGATCCGTTCCAGCGGCAGCGACCGCAGCATGGCCTGACCGCCGCAGGTGCGGATCGCGAGCGCTGCGAGCTCATTGGCGCCTTCCATTGTCGAATATTGCGCGGCATAGGCGCGCAGAACCTGCTCCTTGCTCGGATTGGCGCAGGCTTCGGTCACAGCCTGGAACCAGATCGCCTTGATCTGCTCCAGCTTGATCTGCATCTGCGCGACCGCGATCTGCTTGGTCGGGTACATCCGGCGCTTGACTGGCGGCATGCCCGGCACCTCGCCGCGCAAGTAGCGCACGGTGAAATCATAGGCGGCTTGCGCCAAGCCCATATAAGTCGGCGACAGCGTCAGGAACATGTGCGGCCAGCGCTGAGCTGCCTGGAAATAGACGCCGCGCGGCATCAGCGCGGAATCCTCCGGCACGAACACGTTTTTGAACAGCAGCGTTCGCGAGACCGTGCCGCGCATGCCGAGCGGATCCCAGTCGCCGACCACCGAGACGCCCTCCGACTTGGCTGATATCGCCAGGTAAAGCGTATTGCGGCGTGAGGCCTTTTCACCTTCCTCGATCTCGGTGCAAAGCACGCCGTAATAGTCGGCGTGGCCGGAGAGCGAAGCGAAGATCTTCTTGCCGTTGACGATCCAGCCGCCGGCAACCGGCCTTGCTTCGGTGCCGAACGCGACGCCGCCCGCAGCGGCCGCGCCGCCTTCGGAGAACGGCTGCGAGTAGATCGCGCCGTCCTCGACGATGCGCTTGTAGTGGACCCCGCGGCGCCGTTCGTGCTCGGCGCGGGTCTCTGTATCCATGTCGAGGTCATCGGCGAGGGGACCTGACCACAGCGTCGAGCAAACATGCATGTTCCAGGTGAGCGCGGTCGCGCCGCAATAGCGACCGATCTCGGCTGCTGCCAAGGCATAGGTCTGGTAGTCTGCGCCGAGGCCGCCATGCTTCTTCGGCACCGCGATCCCGAGCAAGCCGACGCGATGCAGATCCCGATAGTTTTCGGTCGGGAAGGTCGCCTCGCGATCGTATGTGGCGGCGCGACCCGCAAACACGGTCTGGCCGATCTCCCTTGCGCGGGCGATGATGCCGGCCTGCTCGTCGCTCAGGCGGAATGCCACGGGATCGAAGATGGGCGGATCCAGCGCGACCTTGTCTGCCGCGCCAATGATCTTGTTGACTTGCATGGTCATCGCGCGCGCACCCTTATCTTGTCGCGACGGAATCGAGGAAGTTTCCGAGAGCCTTGTCGAAGGCATCAGGCCGCTCGAGGTTGGCGAGATGACCGACGCCGGCGAGCTCGACATATTGTGACCCTGGAATATAGCTCGCCGTCTTCGCCATCATCGGTGCAGGGGCATTATTGTCCTTGGAGCCGGACAGCAGCAGCGTCGGGACGGAAATGTCCCCAAGCGTGCTGCGCTGATCGAAACCGATGAGAGCCAGCATCATGGCGCGATAGCTTGCCTCGGGCACGCTTCCCATGCATTCCCGAGCGAGCTCCATGCCGTTCGGATCGGGATCGTCGCCGACAAGCTCCTTCACCAGGGAGGGAGCCAGCGACTTCATCGTCTCCCCGCGATCGAGCGGCCCGAGCCGCGCCGCGATGAACGATTTCTGCCAGTCGCCGTCGGCCTTCCCGAAGGCCGGGCTGGTCTGCGCCAGCACGACCGCACGCGGCAGCTCGTGGGACTGCACCAGCCACTTCTGAACGATCATGCCGCCGATCGAATGGCCGACCAGGACGGGCTTGGTGGCGCCGAGCTGCTCCATGAACTGCTGCAGCGCCTCCGCCAGGGCAGCGATGCTGACGCTCGCAAGCGGCGCCGATCCGCCGTAGCCCGGCATGTCCCATGCAATCGCGCGGAAGCGGTCGCCGAATGAGGCAAGCTGCCGCCGCCAGGCCCGTGCGGCTCCGCCGATGCCGTGCAGGAAGATCAAGGGTGTCCCGCTCGGGTCGCCCGCGGCTTCGTAGGCGAAGCGTCCATCCTCTGTTATCATTGGCACAGGCTGCGACACGCGACATCCTCTTGCTTGGCCCTGCGATGCTAACAGGCTCGCGGGGGATGGGAAGCGATAATTTTATGCTTAAAGCAATTTCCGGGCCGCCTCGTGTCTCGGTCGTCACAGCGTCCAGCGCAGCTTTCGTTGCAAAAATTTGAAGTTTAAAATATATCCGGAGCACGCACCGAAATCCGAAGGAGCCCAGCGCATGTCCGGATTGCCGCATTCGCCGCACGCCCTGGTGACCGGTGGCGGTCGCGGCATTGGCCGCGCGATCGCTGCTTCTCTCGTGGGCGCCGGTGCGACGGTCACCGTATTGGGTCGGAATGCGGCGGTTCTCGAAGAAGCGGTCGATG
>JAEYTQ010000465.1 GCA_023433965.1 Pseudomonadota bacterium
GCCGAGAGCTGCTGATCGCTGATCAGCGCGTCCTGGGTGCCGACGAAATTGTTCTGGGCCTTGTAGGTGGCAAGCGCGGTCTCGGCGTTGCGCAGCCGGTCGCGCAGCTCCTTCAACCGGCCGGAGAGATCGCTGGTGGCGCGGCGTGCGGCCGAAGCCTGCGAGTTGCGGGACTCGGCGAGGTAGGCATTGGTCAGCGTGTTGGCCAGCATCGCTGCCTTGGCGGGATCCGTCGACCAGACCTCGATGTCGACGATGAAGCTCTTCTCGGTCTTGCGGACGGTGATGTGCTTGTTCAGCGCCTCGAGCGCCGCAAGCTGAACTTCCTTCGTCTCCGCGGCGGCGGGCGCGCGGGGCTGCAGGCCGATCAGGCCGAACAGGGACGCCATCAGGCTCCTGCCGTCACCGCCGCCGAACTCGGGATCCTTGTCGAGGCCGGCCTGTTCGATCACCTTGAGCAGCACGCTGTTGGAGGTGATCAGGCGCGCTTGGCTCTCCACCACCATGGACATGCCGGAGACGTCCTGGGCGCGGGGCGTGAGCTCGCGATCGACCAGCTGAAGCTCGCGCGGATCGACATAGAGCTGGGCGGTGGCGGTGTAGCGGGGTGTCAGGCTCTTGCCGATGGTGACCGCCAGCGTCGCGCCGAGCAGGGCGGCCGCGGCAATCGCGACCTTTCGCCGCCAGAGCAGATGAGCGAGCTCCAGCACGTTGAAGCCGGCCCGGGTCCTCTGTTGCGGAGGCTCGGGCCTCGCCCGATCGATCGGCTGGTTGTAGTCAAGCATGATCCCCAGCTTTCATTCCAATTGCCGCGGGCTGAGGGGTTACTCTTCGCTTTACGCCACGCACCCGGGATATAGGTGTCCAATCAACGCAACAGGGAAAATTAACCATACTCATTGCCGGACTATTCACCGAAATGGCAAACAAAGCGTTTAAGCGCTTGCCGCCGTTCGGAGCGCCGCCAGGATGGCGAGATCCCCGAGAGATTAACCGTTCGTTACTGCCCGGAGCGTAGCCGCGAAGCGTCGCTGGTCGTGCGATCAGCTGCGCGTGCATGGCGGTCAGCTCTTCCGCAGGATGACGTGATAGTCGCCGCGGCGTACGTCGGTGCCGCGCGGCAGCACGGCGTTCAGCACCGCCGCGCCGGCATCGACCAGGGCCGCGAACAGCGGCTTGCGCCGGCGCATCTCGGGATAGCGCGGGCTCTCGACCTCGCGGCGATAGACCATCTCGAGGCCGTTGGCGGCTGCGAATGCTTCGAGCCGGGGCAGCGTCACCAGCGGATGGAAGAAAGTCGGGAACGGCGGCTCGCCGGGCAAGCCGGCATCCTTGATCCCGCGAACGTGACGGTAGAACCAGACATGAAACCAGTGCGGCGAATATTTGGTGACGACCCCGGAGAGCGAACGTGGATTGGGCGCGCCGATCAGGATCATCCCGCCGCGCTTGAGCGCGTCGCGGAAGTTGAGGAGGGCCGTGTCGACGCTCGGCAGATGCTCGATCACGTTGTAGCAGATCACGAGGTCGAAGGTCTCCCGCCCGAAGCGGTAGGTCTGGACGTCGCCCAGGATCGCCTCGTCGGCATAGGTGTTGTTGCGGACCTGGTCCTCGTCGATGTCGACGACGGTGACCTTGCTCCGGCTCAGCAATTCCGGCGGCAGGACGCTGCACGAGCCGCCGCCGGCTTCATAGATCGCGAGCCGGCCCTGCGGCAGTTCGCGGCACAGCACGTCATGAACGGCGAGCAGGCTGTCGCGGGCTTCGCCGGGCACGAGATCATGAAGTGCCTGGACGGGTGCAGTGGCCATGGCGGGCTGGATCGCCGTGGCTGTCGCGAAATCGATCGTAGCTGGCTTATTCATGTTCTCGGACCGCGCTTGTTCTAATCAAATTTACAGGAAAAGACGCGCTTGCCCGAAGAGCAAATGCGATGCCGCGCGCTCTCACCGGTCGCAGTGCTTACGGCCCGGTTAATCCGCATGTGCATTAACTACGGCAATGTTCATGTTGGCCGTGGCTGCGCGCGTGGACTGTGGCTTGCAGTATCACGCGCGCAGGATTTCGCGGAAGAAACGGGCGAAAGCGGTTAAGCGGCTCAGATTGCTTCGGGACGGGCGTGACGGTCGGCACAAGACGTAAGCTTGCGCCGCCAACCGGCCGTTCATTTTGGGACGCAAGTGTCCCGCGGTGATGACCCGTTGCAGGACGCGCGATCGAAGCAGGGCTTTTTCAACCTATCTCGGACATCTAGAAGACCATGACATTGATCCCGACCGACCTGTCCGCCACGCGCATCGCCGATGCCGTGCGCGATCCCAACCGGGAGATCGTGGCGAGCTCTCGCGTCATCGACCTGTCGGTCGGCATCGTCGTCTGCATCCCCTGCTTCCGCCGCCCGCAACATCTGCGGCTGACGCTGGACTCGCTCGTCGGTCAGCGCACCCCGCGCTCCTTTGCCGTGGTCATGGTCGAGAACGATGCCGCGCGGCGCGAGAGCGCGCCGGTCGCTGCCGAATATCTCGCGGACGGCAGGCTCCAGGGCGTTTGCCTCGTCGAGACGCGGCAGGGCAACTGCCAGGCGATCAATGCTGCGTTCGAGACGGCGCAGGCGCTGTTCCCCGCCGCGACCCGGTTCCTGATGATCGACGACGACGAGATCGCATCGAGCGACTGGCTCGAGCTGATGGTCCGCACTGCCGAGGCAACCGGTGCCGACGTCGTCGGCGGACCCGTGCTGCCGGTGTTCGACGACGGCAGCAAGCCCTGGCTTTCTCGTCATCCCGCCTTCTGTCCTACCTACGACTACAGCGGCGCGGTGCCGCTGATCTACGGCTGCGGCAATTGTCTGATCACGCGGGCCGCCTTCGACCGGTTCGACCGGCCCGCGTTCGACCTGCGCTTCTATTTCCTCGGCGGCGGCGATTGCGATTTCTTCGTGCGGTGCCGCGATGCCGGCATGACGTTCCACTGGACGGCGGAGGCCGTCATCACCGAGACCGTGCCGCAGAGCCGCACCAGCTTCGGCTGGATCGCAAAGCGCGGCCTGCGCATCGGTGCGATCAACTATCGTGTGCAGTACAAGGCGGCGCGGAGCACGTCGGCGCGGGTACGGGTGTTCGCGCAGATGCTTGGACGGGTGCCGCTGTCGCTGGTTCGCGCCGCAACCTCGTTGAGGTCGTCGAAGGCCGTCGTCGCGATGCATCCCGTGATGGTTGCGTTCGGCGCCGCCTTGGCAGCCTTCGGCCTCGAGCCGAAGCCCTACGAGGCCTCGAAGATCGTGACGTGACGCGGCGCGGCGGGCGGGCTAGGCGGGCTAGATGCCGAAGCGGGCGAGGGCGACCCTGACGATCGAGCGTGGCAGCGACTTGATCGAGCGCCGGCCGATCATCGCGAGATAAGCCAGGACGTCGCGATACCTTCCGAAGCGGACGGCTTGCAT
>JAEYTQ010000062.1 GCA_023433965.1 Pseudomonadota bacterium
GCCCGACCTTCCGCCCGAAGATGGCGCGAGGCCGCGGCCGCTTCTCCATCGATCGCATCCACTACGTCATCGACCAGGCGTTGCCGATGCTGGCCAAGTTCCGCCACATCGTGCTGGTCGAGTCCGACGATCCCGTCGCCTTCTTCGCCTATCCCAACAAGCCGAGCGTGCTGCGGCCCGAGGGCTGCGACGTGCATCGCATGACCTCCTGGGGCGAGAACTCGGTCGCGGCGCTCGAGGCGCTCGCCGGCGCCGTGAAGGCCAGCGCCAAGGACGTCAAGCCGCAGGCTTTGGCCGAGCTGCTCAAGCCGACCGGCGCCCTGACCCACGCCTCGATCGCGCAGGCCATTGCATACGCGATCCCCGAGAATGCGATCCTCGTCGACGAATCCCTCACCACCGGCCGCGCCTTCTTCCCGCCGACGGCCGCCGCCGCACCACACGACTGGCTCCAGAACATGGGCGGCTCGATCGGCTTCTC
Organism: Pseudomonadota bacterium; assembly: GCA_023433965.1. Classification (GTDB taxonomy): domain Bacteria; phylum Pseudomonadota; class Alphaproteobacteria; order Rhizobiales; family Xanthobacteraceae; genus Bradyrhizobium. Next base: position 482 of record JAEYTQ010000062.1, read on the forward strand.
GACGCCGCTGTCGATCGGCGCGGCGATCGCCTGCCCGGATCGCAAGGTCATCACCATGGTCGGCGACGGCAGCGCGATGTACACGATCCAGTCGCTGTGGACGCAGGCGCGCGAGAACCTGAACATCGTCACCATCGTGTTCGCCAACCGCATCTACCAGATCCTACGCGGCGAGTTCGACAATGTCGGCGCCGGCGAGCCCGGCCAGCGCGCCAACGACATGCTCCGGCTCGACCGCCCGACGCTGGATTTCGTGGCGCTGGCCAAGGGCATGGGCGTGCCCGGCCGCGCCGTCACCAACGCCGACGAGTTCAACAAGGCGCTGGCCGAAGCCGTGGCCGAGCCGGGGCCGCGCCTGATCGAAGTCCAGATGTAGGACGGCGGCGGACAGAGCGCCGCGAGCCCGGAGGCACCATGCAGACCGAGCTGAACAAGGTGATCGCGGCTGTCAGGGACTTCTACGCCCACGAGACGTTCCTGTTCGACAAGGACGTCGGCGAGCGCGCGGTCACGCACCGCTTCGCCGTCCACCTGGAGAAGCAGTTTCCAGGCTGGTCAACCGACTGCAACTACGACCGGCTCGGCGAGCGCACGCTGCACCTGCCGCGCGGCAGCATCATCTCGACCGACGACCATCTCGGCAAATCGATCTACCCCGATGTCGTCGTGCATCAGCGTGAGATCCCGAACAACCTGCTCGCGGTCGAGATCCGCAAGGCCAGCAATCACACGCCGCTGGAGCACGACCAGCACAAGCTGAGAGCGCTCACCGACGTGCATGTCTGGTTTCCGTTTTGGATTGGCCTGCTGCTGGTGCTGGACCGGCATGCGGTCACGATGTCGGAAGTCTATGTCAGTGCGGCCCTCGATGAGGCGCAGTCGCGCTGGTTCGCAAGCCGGCTGCAGGAGAGCGGATTGGCGGCCTCTTAGACTTGCCTTCGCTGCTGTCTTTCGATCCCGAACTTCGAGTGTCCTTCAGCGGCCTCCGCAGGTCCTTAGGCGCATCTTCTCGTCATCGCGCATCGGACAGAAGCAATCCTCTTTCGACCGACGCGCATTTGCAACTTGGTTCCATTGCCGAGAGGGCGGCCGCATAGCATTTATTGATGGTCTACCGCGGCAAGTTCCTAAGCGACGTCCAGGCAAAACGGATGTGCGGGCTTGTCGATCGTCAATGAGGATTCCTGCTGTGCGCTTCGTTCGATCTCTTGTCTTGCTGGCCGCGTCCGTCCTGACCGCATCGATGCTCATGCATGCGAGTGGTGCCAGCGCCACCGCCTGGCCGAGCCGTACCATCAAATTGATCGTGCCGTTTCCTCCTGGCGGCGCCGCGGATACCGTCGCACGCATTTACGCGGACAAGCTGAGCGCGGCGCTCAAGCAGCCCGTGGTGATCGAGAACAAGGCAGGCGCAGGCACTGCGATTGCAGCCGAAGCCGTCGCCGCCGCGGACCCCGATGGCTACACGTTGTCCCTCGCTCCCGCGGGCCAGCTCACCATCCTGCCGCACATCAACAAGGAGATCAGGTACGATCCCTTCAGGAGCTTCGTTCCGGTGTCGAACCTGGCTACGGTCCCCTATGTGCTGGCAGTCAGCCCGGAGACGCCGGTGTCGAACGCTGGGGAGCTCGTCGCTGCCGCGATCAAGGATCCCGGCAGATTGACCTACTCTTCCTGCGGCCCCGGCACGCTCTGCCACTTGAGCGGCGAACTCTTCCAGCGCCAGACCGGCACGAAGCTGCTGCATGTGCCGTTCAAGGGCAGCGCCCCGGCGGTCAACGCATTGCTGGGCAACGTCGTCAATCTGTCGTTCGACACGCTGACCGTGCTGGCGCCGCAGATCCGTGACGGCAAGATCAAAGGTCTTCTCGTCACCAGCCGCGAGCGCTCATCACAGCTGCCCGATGTCCCCACCGCAGCGGAAGCCGGCGTGTCGGACTTCGTCGTCGATTCCTGGTTCGGCCTGGTCGCGCCCGCAGGCACCCCGGCCGAAATCATCCAGCGCCTTAATGTGGAAGTCGTACGCATCGGGGCTCAAGCCGATGTTCGAACCCGCCTGGAGGCTCAGGGACTGCTCGTCACCACCTCAACGCCCGAGGGATTCACGGACATCATCAAGGCCGACTACGGGCGCTGGGGCAAAGTGATCAAGGATTCCGGCGTCGAGGTTTTCTAAACCACGACCCATAAAAGCGCGCCACGCTTGCCGGCGAAAGGGCGGGGGCGAGCGTCCTCGCTCAGAACCTGAAGCTGCTCTGGATGAAGGTGCCGTAGCGGTCGACCTGGTAGGTCTGCGCCTGCCCCGCCGCTCCGCTCGCAGGCTCGGTGAAATCGTTGATCCCGGTGTGCCAGTACCGGGCGCCAATGCCGACATTCGCGTTGGGCGTGACGGCATAGGACATCACGGTCTCGAGCTGGAAGCCATGGCCGTAGCCGCGCGACGGCTCGGTGCCGAAGGTGAAATAGTGCGTGTCGAAAGCCCTCACGTCGGAATAGGTGTAGGCGGCATCGACCGTGAGCTTGAGCGCCGGCGTAAACCAGAGATCGGCCACCGCGCCGGCGCGGACGGAGTGCAGGATGTCGCGCTCGGTGATGACCTTGACGTTGCCGGCGAGGGCGCCGGCGCCTTCGCAGATCTGGCCGCCGGGCACCGTCTGCCGGCATCCCCACGCATCGGCCAGCTCGCCGCGGTAATGATAGCCGACGAAGCCACCCAGGCGAAGGCGGGGCTCCGCATTGAGGGGACGTGACTCGTAGAAGGAATAGCCGACATCGAGATTGGCGTAGCCGAGAAAGCCGCGGGTCTGGCTCTCCGTCTTCGTGTATGGCCCGTTGAAGAACGGCGGGAAATCCTCGTCGTTCATGGTGCCGCCGGTGATGCCGCCAAATCCGCCATAGCCCTTGACGAAGAACTTCATGGGGCTGTCGACCCGGAAGAAAACCTCTCCCGAATGCGTGCTCATGTTGTGATAGTCGAGCCGCGAGATGACCGGGGAAGATCGCGAGCCGGTGGTGTGCAAGTCGTAAGCGGTGCGGCCGATGCTGTACCAGTAGCGTGCGCCGACCTCGATCTGCCAAAGACTTGGCGGCTCGGCGGTCCTGACGGTCTTGATCGGCAGGTCGGCGGCGATTGCCGGAGCGGCGAGCATGACGACGCCGAATGCGATGAATGCAGCCTTGTGCACGACGTCCTCAGTCAGCCCTGCTCGACATCCGGCGAATCGGAATGAGCATCCCGAGGCGGATTGTCCTGGCTTGCTGCGCGCGAGGCAATCCGCAAGCTCGCCAGAGCAGCGGATTCGCCACGAGTTGTGGCAACTTGGCATCACACGCGACGATTCGGTGGCGATGATGTAGGGGCAGGCCATGCACGAAAATGCAGAGCCCCGGCGGTTGATCCGCCGAGGCTATGCGTGCGCCATCACGCAGGCCGCACGGTCTTCAGCCGCGGTCTCGTCAGTAATAGTAGGGCTGCGAATAAGCGTAGCGCGGGTTGATGCCGCAATAGGCCGACGTGCCGGACGCCGAGGCGGCACATTGCTGATAGGTGGCGAACTGGCAGTTGCCGGGATAGCCCCAGCCGCGGCCTTGCAGGCAGAAGCGATCGTTCGCGGCCTGGGCCGGCGCCGCCGACAATGACGCGGCGATCAAGGTTGCGAATGATGCGAGGGTGAGGATGGTGCGACGCATTTCAATCTCCTTCGATACGGGTGGAACCGCCGTGCCTCGGCGTTCCCGGTGGACGGACTGTTGCCCGATATGCCTGTGTTGGTGTCGGCATGCCGCGGTGCGTTCGAGGTGAGGCACATCATGACGCAGGCCAGCGCCCGCAATGTGATCTCCACCACAGTTCCGGCGTGGGATCGGACCTATTGTCGACGAACTTGCACGCGTCGATGCCGGAGGCCAAGGTTGGCCCATTCGGATCAGGCATTTTGGAGGTTCTGATGCAGAAATCATATTGGCTGGCCGCGACGGCAGCGCTGGTGCTCGTGATGCAAACGCCGCTTGCCCTGGCGCAAGGGGCGCCGGCTGCCGGCGGAACCGCGGCTCCTGCCGCGACAACCCCTGCGCCCGCCGCGACAGCCACTGCGCCGGCTGCGACGACGACCGCACCGGGCGCAACCACCGACAGCTCCGGCCAGCCGACCGATGCCAAGAAGAGCGCCTCGAAGAAGCCGGCCAAGAAGAAGATGACCCGGCAGCAGGAGATCGATCATTCGGTCGACACCGGCACCGTGCCTTCGCGCTACCGCAGCTCGGTCCCCAAGCAGTATCACCAATACATCCCGTTCGATAAGCGGTAGCGGGCCGCACGGTGGCGCGGCGGTCGCGCCGGCTGCGTCGCCGTTGCCCATTGAAGGATGGCCTTGGCCGTGGGATCAAGCCACCTACATCGGGTTGATCCGAAACGTGATCGAGCGAGGCGACCATCGGTTCGCTCCAAGGGCCAAAGTCCGGGGGAAGGAATGAGCGAGGACGGGAAGGATGCCGGTCTGGTGGCCATGATCAGCAGCATCCTGGGCGGCAACAAACGCGCAGACACCCCGCCGCCGCTCACCGAAGCTCCCCCGACAGCCCCGGCGAACGAGCCCGTAACGGTCGAGCCGCCCGCCCTCGATGCCGCGGCGGCTGAGCCGGCTGAAGCGGAGATCAAGTCCGAGCCTGCACCCGGAACCGTGGTGCCCGCCGAGATCAAGCCGGCCGAGGCGCCTGCCAAGAGCGTCACGACGCGGGACGGCAAGCAATTGCTTCCCGCGGACGCCATCGCCGATCTCGTGCTCGGCGAGCTGCGCAAGATGGAGGATTTTCCGGCCTCCGGCGTCTCGGTCACCGTCTATGGCTACCGGAACTGGAACGCCATGCTCACCTTCGCGCCGTTCTCGACCAGTTTCCAGAACGCGACCCGGTTCCGCCAAGCCTTGCCGGATCTCGTCTTCAAGCTCCGTCGTTTCGTCGAACTTGAGATATAGTCTGGGCCAATCACCGGCCGCGGGAACGCGATGCGGGTCGCCCGAACAGTTCGACAGGAAGCCAGAATTGAGCGTCGCCTTCACCAAGGAAGAGAGCGCCGAAACCGCGTCCGAGACGCTGTTGCCGGACCGCCCGATCTCGCCGCATCCAAACCTCGTGACGGAGACCGGCCTTCTTGCGTTGCAGACGCAGCTTGCTGAGGCGCGCAAGGCCTATGAAGCCGCGCAGGCCATCGAGGACGTCAACGAGAAGCGGCGGCAGTCGGCCGTGCCCCTGCGCGATGCGCGCTATCTCACCGAGCGCTTGCGCACGGCGCAGGTCATGCCCGATCCCGTCGCGGCCGATATCGTCGCCTTCGGCAGCACCGTGACTTTCAGCCGCGCCGACGGCCGCGTGCAGACCTACCGCATCGTCGGCGAGGACGAAGCCGATCCCAAGGCGGGGACGATCTCGTTCGTCTCGCCGGTGGCGCGCTCGCTGATGGGAAAGGCGGTCGGAGACGTCGTCGGCACAGGCGCGCAGGAGATCGAGATCCTGTCGATTGCGTAGGGGCGGTCAGGGCGATCGCGATGATTGCTATCGACAGAAGCGATCCCGTTCGCCTAAAGCATGCGTCACGGGGTTCCTCGCTATCGGTGGTCTGCGCCTTGCCCGCCAAACAAAGCTCGGTTGAATGAGACGGTTTCTGGCGGGAGCGCTACCGTTCTACGCGCTGGCGGGGCTGGCCGTATGCATGTACCTCGTCCTGTACAAAACGAACCTGTTCGACCTGAACGCCATCGTCCAGGGTGCGAGCGGTTCGTGGTGGTTTCCCGCCTTCATGTTCGTCTGCGTGCTCATGGAGTCGGTATTCCCGTATTTCGGTTATTTTCCCGGCACGGCCCTCATCCTGATGTCCGTGGCGCTCAATCCGAAGTCCGCCGATGTCTCGGTGTTCGCCGTGGCGTGGCTCGCCATCATCCTGGGCGCCGTCTTGAGTTACGGACAAGCGCGCTTCTTCAGGCCGCTCTTGCAGCGGGTGGCCTCAAAGGCGGCGCTGCGCCGCTGCGAGTCGCTCCTGCACGCCTACGGCCCTTACGCGCGCATTGCCTTGTTCGTTCATCCCAATGCCTGTGCGATGTATTTTACCGCACTCGGACTTCTCGGCGGCAAGCTGGCGCGAGAGCTCGCCTATCTCTGCGTCGGTGCCACGGCTGCCGTGGGTGTTCTGTTCGTCATCGTGACCCGGATCGTGTCGTCCGTAGGCCCCACCGACGATGGGCAATTGCAGGTGCTGCTGGCGGCCGCGCTGGCCGGGATCGGGACCCTGGTCGGCCTCTATGCGGCGTTGCGGCCGGAGCGGGCGGCGTGAAGCCTGCTCCGTCATGGCGCCCGCAATGACGACGAATTATCGCGCCCCTAGAGCTCCGGCAGTTCAACGCCCGTCAGCTTGCTCAATCCGGCAATGAGCGCGTCCTGAAATTTCGGATCGGTCGCCTCACGGGCCGGCTGCTCCTGCCGGAGGTGGTGCCAGTAGCGGCCGCTGACCATGGCGGCGGGATCCTCGCTCACCGCCAGCCAGGTCTGCGTCCGTTGCCCGGTGTCGAGATCGACGGGCGCGCCGGCGCCGCCCATCTTCGTGCGGACCCAGCCGGGATCGACGGCGTTGCAGAGGACCTTGGGCCAGCGTCGTGCCAGCGCAAAGGCGAGCGCTGCGACGTGCAGCTTGCTCTCGGCATAGGCCTTGGACGCATCCCAGGTCCGTTTCGTCCAATCGAGATCGTCGAGCGAGCCTTCTCCACCGCGATGCAATCCGCTGCTGAGATACACCAATCGGCCGGGGCGTTCGATCAGGGCCGTCAGCATGTACGGCGCAAGCGTGTTGATGGCCAGGGTCTCGGCATGGCCTTCCGGCGTCGCACCGCGGCTCGGCCGCGTGTAGACGCCGGCATTGTGGATGACCGCGTCCATGCGCCCGATCGCGTTGACCTGGTCCGCGATGCTCCTCGTCTCCGCAGCGCTTGCGAGATCGCCAACCGCCAATCCCGCGGCCCGCGACGTCAGCTCGCCGAGCGCTGCGGCACGATCGGCCGAACGCGCATGCAGCACTACGCGGTGGCCTTGATCGAGCAGCGATAGCGCTGCCGCGCGGCCGAGGCCGTCCGTGCTGCCGGTGATGAAGATGGTTGCCATGCGTTGCTCCTCCGGATGTTTCGGGACTTACTCTCCAAGCCTTGGCCCGCCGAACCTGACGCCCGCCTTTCCCTCTGTTGGCAGGCGGACTCTGGCCACTGGATTATCTCCTGGTGGATAAATGGTTGCCACGGCTTGGACCCTTCCGTCTCCCATCAGCGACGCAAGCGGGCGCGCGACGTTCCTAACGGGCTCAAATCCCGAGAGCTTTCCCAAAATGCCCCGTCGCCTCCGCAACTGGCGCGCAACTTGCTCATGCGCGTATGACGATCGACTCGATTTGTCATACTGAGATATGATCATCTCGTTGGATCGTCATACGGCGTGCAGGGGCTCATCGAGCGCCGTGACCGACGATGGGGGGAGATTTGCGTAGAAGTTCTTGGCGCCTCGTTCTGGCAGGCATGACATTGTCCGGGTTCGCGACCGGCGAATCCGTCAGGGCGCAGACCGGCCCGGCATCGACCGTGTCGGGCGCATTGCCGCCGGTGACGGTGATCGGGCCGGAGCCGACGTCAAGGCGTGCGCGCCAATCCAGGCCGTTGCAAGCCCGGACTGCCGTGCCCGGCGCGCAGCGTACGCGCGCCACGCAGGGCATGCAGCCGGCATCCTCTCCGGGGCTGTCGAATGCGACGGGCGCGACCGCCGGTCGGGGCGACGTGTCGAGTTCGGTAACCGCGCTGCCCGCGGGCGTGACCGTGGTCGATGCGCCGGCGATCAGCCGGCTCGCGGTGTCGACCTATGGGGATTTGTTCCGTTCG
>JAEYTQ010000063.1 GCA_023433965.1 Pseudomonadota bacterium
GCAGGATGTTCTCCTTCGGCACGCGCACGTTTTCGAGCAGCACCTGGGCGTGTCCGTGCGGGGCGTCGTCGAAACCGAACACGGGCAGCATCTTCTCGACCTTGATGCCGGGCGTGTCGAGCGGAACGAGGATCTGCGACTGCTGCTGGTGCTTGGCCGCCTTGAAATCGGTCTTGCCCATCAGGATCGCGATCTTGCAGCGGGGATCGCCGACGCCCGACGACCACCATTTGCGGCCGTTGATGACGTAGTGGTCGCCGTCGCGCTCGATGCGGGTCTCGATGTTGGTGGCGTCCGACGAGGCCACCGCCGGTTCCGTCATCAGGAACGCCGAGCGGATCTCGCCGTCCATCAGCGGACGCAGCCATTTGCGCTTCTGCTCCTTGGTGCCGTAGCGCATGAACACTTCCATGTTGCCGGTGTCGGGCGCGGAGCAGTTGAACACTTCGGAGGCCCAGGTGACGCGGCCCATCTCTTCGGAGAGAAGCGCGTATTCGAGATTGGTCAATCCCGCGCCCCGGAATTCGTCATCTTCGTGCTCGTTCGGCGGCATGAACATGTTCCAGAGGCCCTCGGCCTTCGCCTTCTTCTTGAGGTCCTCGAGGATCGGGATCACCTTCCAGCGCTCGCCGCTGTGGTCCTGCTGATCATAGATCGGCACCGCCGGGCGCACGCGCTTGGCCATGAACGACCGCACGCGGTCGAGCCATTCCTTCTGCTTGGGCGACATATCGAAGTCCATGGGACGCTCCTCGTCTCTGTTTGCGATCTGGTTTTGCCGGACTGTCCTCCCGCAGGGCGCGCCCCGCAAGCGCGAAGAGGCTCGCTTCGCGAGGCTTCCCGAGCCGGCTCGCGAGTTGCGAACGAGTCTCGATTGCGGATTGACATTCTCCGGCCTTCAAACGATAGTTTCATACAAGTGTTTGAATTGCAACTCCCTCGCTCACGACGTCGTTCCGGGGCAGCCCGAAAGGGCTGGACCCGGAATCTCGAAATGTGACGCGAGATTCCGGGTTCGACGCTAACGCGTCACCCCGAATGACGAGGTCCATTATGGCCAGCGATCATACGAGGTCTGCCATTCTCGCCGCCGCCGAACGGCTCTATGCCGATCGCGGCTTCGGCGACGTGACGCTTCGCGACATCGTCGCGGAGGCCGGCGTCAACCTCGCCGCGGTGAATTATCATTTCGGCTCGAAGGACGAGTTGATCGCGGAATTGTTCGTCACACGCTCGATCGCCACCAACCGCGAGCGCTTGCGCGAGTTGAAGGCGGCGGAAGAACAAGGCGGCGGCCGCGCGCCGATCGAGGTGATCCTGCGCGCGCTGGTCGGCCCGACCCTGCGCGGCTGCCTCGGTCCGGAGAACCAACGCTCGACCGCCGCACGCTTCATGATCCGCGCCTCGATCGAATCCGTGCCGCCGATCCGCCGCATCAAGAACCGCGAGATCGACCATCTGCGGAAATTCGCCGGCGCGATGCGGCGGTCCCTGCCCGAGCGCAGCGAGGTCGATATCTACTGGGTCCTCAACTTTGCGCTCGCGATGGCGCACCACACCATCCGCGAGAGCGAGCGATTGACGAAACTGTCGGAAGGCAAATGCGACCTCGACGACGTCGAGGACGTGGTCGCACGCGTGGTGAGCGTGGCGACGATGGCGCTGACCGCAGGGCGGACGGCGAGCAAAGCGCCGGTGCGCGCCCTGGCACGAGATGCGCGCTGATCGATGAGCCCGCTCGAGCCGGAGCGAGCTCACTCCTGCGCGGGGAAGACGCCTGAATTGCGCGGCTGTCGCGGCGGCGGACTTATACCCGCTGCGGCATCTCCTCGGCCTCTTCCTTGGCGAGCAGCAGCAGCATCTCGATGCCCATCTCGCCTTCCTGCGGCGAGCGGATGAACTTTATTTCCTCGGCGCTCTGCCGCAGCGCGGCAATGATGGCGACGGCCTGGTTGGCGGTGGCCGCCTCGGTCGCCAGAATGGCCTTCTGGTCCTTGGCCTGGAACCCGATCGTGTAGGACATTCGCTTCCCTCCCGGAACTCAAGTGGAGAGATCGAATCAGAGTCGGAGGCAAAGCGGAAGCCTGTGCGACTACGGACCGGGATTATTTGGGGATTGCCGGCAAGCCTCAGGCAAGCCACGCCGTCGTGGCGTGGCTCTGCACGACGGGCCCTTCTCCATCAGGCTCGAGGGAGAGGGCACGAGCGCTAGATGATGCCCTGCGCCTTCAGCTGCTCGATCTTGCCGGCATCATAGCCGAGCTTGCCGCCGAGCACCTCCTGGGTGTGCTCGCCCAGAAGCGGCGGAGCGCGATAGTCCTTGATCGGGGTCTCCGAGAGCGTCAGCGCGTTGCGGACCAGCGACAGATTGGGTTCGAAGGGATGCTCGACCTTCACCCGCATGCCGCGTGACTGCACGTGCGGATCGGAAACACCTGCTCGAAATTGTTGATCGGACCCGAGGGCACGCCGGCCTCCTCCAGCTTGTCCAGCCAATAGGCCACCGGCTGCTTCAGGAACAGGCCGGCGAAGATCGCCATGATCTCCTTGCCGTGCACGACGCGGTCGTTGTTCCTGAGAAAGCGCGGATCGTTCGCGAGCTCGGGCTCGCCGAGCACGGCGCAGGTGCGCTGGAACTGGCCGTCATTGCCGACCACCAGCATCAGCTCGCCGTCGGCGCAGCGGAACACCCCGGCCGGCATGCCGCCATTGCCCCAGGTGCCGCGGCGCGGCGGCGTCTTGCCGTTGACGAGGTAGATCTGCAGCCAGTGCGACAAGGACGCGATGACGGTATCGAACAGGCAGACGTCGATGTGCTGTCGCTGTCCGCCATTGGCGTCGCGATTGTAGAGCGCCGAGAGAATCCCGATCGAGGCGTTCATGCCGGTCATGTAGTCGACGATGGAGGGGCCGACCTTCATCGGGCCCTCGCCGGGCTCGCCGTCGATATGGCCGGTGACGCTCATCAAGCCGCCCATCGCCTGGAGGATCGCGTCGTAGCCGGCGCGCGGCGCGTAAGGCCCGGTCTGGCCGAAGCCGGTGACGGAGCAATAGATGATCTTCGGGTTGATGGCCTTGATGGTCTCGTAGTCGAGACCGTAGCGCTTGAGATCGCCGACCTTGTAGTTCTCCATGAAGACGTCGGCATCCTTGGCGAGCTCGCGGATGATCGCCTGCCCCTCTGGCTTGGCGATGTTGACGGTGACGGACTTCTTGTTGCGGTTGGCGCAGAGATAGAACGAATTGTTGTTGTTGGCCTTGCCCTCGGGATCGGCCAGGTAAGGCGGTCCGAAGGCACGCGCGTCGTCGCCGGTGCCCGGCCGCTCGATCTTGATCACCTCCGCGCCGAGATCGCCCAGCATCTGGGCCGACAGGGGTCCGGCAAGCACGCGGGTGAGGTCAAGGATCTTGATGCCAGAAAGCGGCAAGGCCGACATATCGATTCCTCCGGAGGCTCGGTCTTCGAGCTGGTTGGCGCGGCGGCAAGATCGCGGGCCGCGCTTCATGCGGATACACTATTTCGGAGGGCCGAGCATTGCATTGGGGGCATGCGGCCATCTCCGGCCGGACAAGCCGCACCACTTACACAGCAAACTTTCCGCGTCGCGAATATCGCTCCGACCGCTTCAGGTCACCCACGGCCGCAATTGCCCGCGCCATTGAAGAGACCGCTCGTAACGCCCGCGTCAGGCGGTGTGGCCGGGATCGACCTGCTTCGG
>JAEYTQ010000588.1 GCA_023433965.1 Pseudomonadota bacterium
GACGACGAGCTTGCCGCTGTCGATGTAAGGTTTCAGCACGCTCATGGCGCCGTTGTAGAAGAAGTAGGCGTTGTTGTCGTCGGGCGAGCCGCCGAACAGCTCGATGTTGAAGGGACCCTTGCCCTCCTTGAGGCCGAGCCCCTGCTCGATCGACTGCGCCTGCAGCACGCCGACCTGGAAATTGTCGAAGGTCGCGTAGTAGTCGACATTGGGCGTGCCGCGGATCAGCCGGTCATAGGCGATCACGGTGATGCCTTTTGCCTTCGCCTGGTTGAGCACGTCGGAGAGTGTGGTGCCGTCGATCGCGGCGATCACCAGCGCCTTGACGCCTTTGGTGACCATGTTCTCGACCTGCGAGAGCTGGTTCGGAATGTCGTCCTCGGCATATTGCAGGTCGGTGTTGTAACCGCGCTCCTTCAGCACCTTGACCATGTTGTTGCCGTCATCGATCCAGCGCGCCGAGGATTTGGTCGGCATGGCGATGCCGACGGTTGCCTTCTGGGCTAGCGCAGCCGCGCCTGTGGCTATGGTGGCGGCGCCGGCCAGCGCCAGCGCCAGGAATGTCGTCTTCAACTTGAGCATGTTTCACTCCCTTGGGTGTCAGACTGTTTCTTGGTGGCTTAGAGAACGTGTCTTGGGCTGCCTCTTGTCTTCTATCCGAGCTTGACGTCGGGCTCCGCGCGGCCGCGCGCGGATGCGTCCAATAGAAAAGTGCAGCCGGCTTGGGGGTCGGCGGCGCGTGCTGCCGCGTCCATGTCCTGCCAAGCGGAGGTGACGAGCAGCCGCGACAGGTCGGGTCCGACGAAGGCGGGGCAACTCGCCTGCCTTGCCGGCACGCTCAGGGAGCGCAGGCGCTCGCCTTGCGGAGAATAGATGTCGATCCGACTTGCGCCCCAGCACGCATTCCAGATCTTCCCGTCCACGTCACACACCGAGCCATCGAGCCCGCCAATGCCGCTGTGGCGAAGCAACACCTCGGGCTCGCCACGCGGCAGACCCGTCGCTGGGTTGAGCGGCACAGCGTAGAGCACCGCGCGCGGGGTATCGGTGAAGTAGCCGGTGCCGCCGTCGGGCGAGAAGCAAATCGAATTGGGAATGCTGATGCCGGAAAACAGCGTCGAAATCTTGCCGCGGTGGAGCGCGTAGATCGCGCCCGCTTTCGGCTCGGCCTGCTTGCCCATGGTGCCGATCCAGAACGTGCCCGATTGATGCACGCGGCAATCGTTCGAGCGGGTCGCCGCATTGTCCGCTTCGAGCGGACAGAACAGCGTCATCGCACCGTCAGCGAGCTTGCGGATGTAAAGGCCATCTTCCGCGACGATCAACTGCCGCTCGGCATCGATACGCCCGAGCGCGCTCGCCATCCGGCCGAGCGCGTGAATGCGGATCGCGCCGCCGCCCAGGTCGGCCTCGAACAGCTTGCCCTCGCGAATGTCGAACCACCAGGCGGTACCGGTCGTCGCGTCATAGGTCGGCCCCTCGCCGAGATGGCAGGGATGATCGGAGAGCACCGTCGTTGGCACCTGTTCCATCATGGCGACCTCACCGAAAAGCGATAAACCGAGTGATGGCGATACACCTCGCCGGGATCAAGGCGCGGGCTCGGGAAGTCCGGCCGGTTCGGCGCGTCGGGCCAGATGTGCGGCTCCAGGCAGATGGCGTCGGATTGACGGATGAGCTTGCCGCCCTTGCCCGAAATCGTGCCGTCGAGATAGTTGCCGGAATAAACCTGAAGTCCAGCCTGGTCGGTGAACAGCTCCATGACCCGTCCCGAGCGCGGCGCCTCAAGCCGGGCTGCAAAGGCAAGTTCGCCGTCGCGGCCCAGGCAGTAGGTGTGATCATAGCCCCTGCCGTTTCGCAGTTGCTGGTCGCATTCCCGGATACGCTCCCCGACCGGCCGCGGCGCGCGAAAGTCGAACGGCGTGCCGGCAACCGCGCGCGGCGGCTCCGGCAGCGGAATGGCGGAGGGATCGATGGCGATGAAATGCCCGGCAGCGACGGTCAGCTTGTGATCGAGAACGGACGCACACGACGCCGCGCCCTCGAGGTTAAAGAAGCTGTGGTTGGTCAGATTGACGATGGTCGGCCGGTCGGTCCGCGCCTGCATGGTGAGCGACAGTTCGGCCGGACCGGTGACGCGATAGCTCAGGCGCACGTCGAGCCGGCCGGGGTAATTCTCTTCGCCGTGCGCGCTGACATAAGAGAGCGTCACCGCCGGCTCGACGCCCTCGTCGATGTCGGCAACCTCCCAGAGCTTGCGGTCGAAACCGTCGAGGCCGCCGTGCAGCGCATTGAGGCCGTTGTTGGGAGCGAGCTGCACCGTCTCGCCGTCGAGCGAGAACCGGCCCATGGCAATGCGGTTGGCATAGCGCCCGACCGTGGCGCCGAAGAATTTTCGTTCGGCGAGATAGCCTGCAAACTCGTCATGACCGAGCACGACGTCGTCGTAGTCGCCTTTGGCGTCCGGCGCGGTTAGCGCCTGGATCGCCGCGCCATAGGTCATGATTCGGGCCTCGAAGCCACCTGCCCCGCGCAACACGAAGCGCTCGACCTTGCGGCCGTCCGGCAGCATTCCGAAAACGTCTCTCGTAACCCTTGGTGCGGCCATGCTCAGTCCACAAACGGTTCGACGATCGTGCGCTTGCCCAGCAGGAAGGCGTCGGCGACGAGACGGAGCGGGGCGAGGTCGACGTCACTCGCACCGGTAGCCGTGAGCTCGACGAAGCGCCGGTACAGTCCGCGATATTCCTCATCCGGCGCCTCGGCGAACACCTTCCCATCGACGGCCATGCGCGCGCCACCGTGGGACAGCGTCATCCGGCCTTGATCGGTGTCGACGACGATATCCCAGCTCTGCGGCCCGGTCTGGCGGAAATCGAATTCGGCGGCCACAGGCAGACCTTCGATGTCGGTCAGTGTCAGGTTCGCCGCAATCGGCGCATGGCAATTGGCTGGAAAGGCCAGCTCGGCCGCGGTGACGAACACGGGCTTCGGCAGCATCCTGGTCAGGATCGACAGCGCATTGATGCCGGGATCGAACACGCCGAGGCCGCCCGGTTCCCAGATCCAGCGCTGCCCGGGGTGCCAGACCCGAACGTCTTCCTTCCAGCTGATGCTCACCGATTTGATGCGCCGCTCGGCGAGCCATCGCCGTGTTGGCTCGACCGCTGGCGCATGACGCGAATGCCAAGTCGCAAACAATGTCCGCTTCGCAGCCGCCGCCAAGGCGATCAAGGGATCAAGCTCGGT
>JAEYTQ010000590.1 GCA_023433965.1 Pseudomonadota bacterium
GCGAATTTGAGCATCGCCACCTCCGAGACCTGGCGCGACAAGAACACCGGCGAGCGCAAGGAGAAGACGGAGTGGCACCGCGTCGTGATCTTCAATGAAGGGCTCTGCAAGGTCGCCGAGCAGTACCTGAAGAAGGGTGCGAAGGTTTACATCGAAGGCGCGCTCCAAACCCGCAAATGGACCGACCAGAGCGGCGTCGAGAAGTACTCCACCGAGGTCGTGCTCCAGGGCTTCAACTCGACGCTGACGATGCTCGACGGCCGGGGCGGCGGCGGAGGAGGCAGCTTCGGCGATGAGCCGGGCAGCGATTTCGGATCATCCGGTCCCGTCAGCAGCGCCCCGCGCCGCCCGGTGGCTGCCGGCGGTGGCCGCAACAGCGACATGGATGACGATATCCCGTTCTGAGCAGGCGGACCGCTCGACGACGGCGTGCCGGCCGGAACCTCGGCGGCGCTTCGGCATCGTGTCAGCAAACTCTGCTAATCGGCCGGACGGGCTCGGATTTTCCGAGCCCGCTTCATGTTTGGCGTGAGGTTCGCGAGCCTCCCGCACGACGCCGGTGAGAGGGCCGGTTTTGGCGCGATCAGGCGCACCTTGCGGGGGTTCTGGAGAGCTCGTCCCAAGGCCGCGCAGGGCGGTGCTTCCGACGTCTTAAGTTATTGGAAAAATGGGCGGAAAAAGCGCTTTCCGAGGGGCGGCGAGGGTGGTTATCACACCCCCGATGCGCTATATGATTCCCAGCTAAACCTCACCGGATTTCCCCTTGGCTGACGACGACAACAAGCCCGGCGACCAGCCGGCGCAACCCTCGGACATTCGCCCCGTCTCCATCCTCGACGAGATGAAGAAGTCCTACCTCGATTACGCCATGAGCGTGATCGTGTCGCGCGCGCTGCCCGATGCGCGCGACGGCCTCAAGCCGGTGCACCGCCGCATCCTGTTCTCGATGAACGAGGAAGGCTACACGCCCGACAAGAAGCACAAGAAGTCGGCCGGTATCGTCGGCGACGTCATGGGCCAATATCACCCGCATGGCGACCAGGCGATCTACGACGCCTTGGTGCGCATGGCGCAGCCGTTCTCGATGCGCGAATTGCTGGTGGACGGGCAGGGCAATTTCGGCTCGGTCGACGGCGATCCGCCCGCGGCGATGCGCTACACTGAGTCGCGCCTGACCAAGATCGCGCTGAAGCTGCTCGACGACATCGACAACGACACCGTCGACTTCCAGGACAACTATGACGGCTCGACCAGAGAGCCGGTGGTGTTGCCGGCCCGGTTCCCGAATCTGCTGGTCAACGGCGCCGGCGGCATCGCCGTCGGCATGGCCACCAACATCCCGCCGCACAATCTCGGCGAGGTCATCGATGCCTGCCTGGCCCTGATCGACAATCCGGCGCTGACCATCGACGAGCTCAACAATATCATCCCGGGCCCGGATTTCCCGACCGGCGGCATCATCCTCGGACGCCAGGGGATCCGCAGCGCCTATCACCTCGGCCGCGGCTCCATCGTGATGCGCGGCAAGGTCGCCTTCGAGACGATCCGGAAGGACCGGGAGGCGATCGTCATCACCGAGATCCCGTATCAGGTGAACAAGGCGACGATGGTCGAGCGCATCGCCGAGCTCTACAAGGAAAAGAAGATCGAGGGCATCTCCGACCTGCGCGACGAGTCCGATCGCGACGGCTATCGCGTCGTCGTCGAGCTCAAGCGCGATGCCGTGCCCGACGTGGTGCTGAACCAATTGTACAAGTTCACGCCGCTGCAGACGAGTTTCGGCGTCAACGCCGTGGCGCTCGATTCCGGCCGTCCGCAGACGATGAACCTGAAGGACATGCTGACAATCTTCGTCGGCTTCCGCGAGCAGGTCGTCACCCGGCGTACGAAGTACAAGCTGCGCAAGGCGCGTGAGCGCGCGCATGAGCAGGTCGGCCTCGCCATCGCTGTCGCCAATATCGACGAGATCATCAAGGTGATCCGCACCTCGCCGACACCGGCCGCGGCGCGCGACACCCTGATGACGCGGGACTGGCCGGCGCGCGACGTCGAGGACATCATCACGCTGATCGACGATCCGCGCCACCGCATCAACGCGGACGGCACCATCCGCCTGTCCCTGGACCAAGCCAAGGCCATCCTGGAATTGCGCCTGGCGCGGTTGACCGCGCTCGGCCGCGACGAGATCGGCGAGGAGCTCGGAAAGCTCGCCGGCGAGATCGGCGACTATCTCGAGATCCTGCGCTCGCGTGCCCGTATTCTCGACATCATCAAGACCGAGCTCGCCGAGCTGAAGGCCGAGTTCGCGACGCCGCGCCGCACCGTGATCATGGAGCAGGAAGGCGAGGTCGAGGACGAGGACCTGATCCAGCGCGAGGACATGGTGGTCACCGTCTCCCACGCCGGCTACGTCAAGCGCGTGCCGCTGTCGGCCTATCGCGCCCAGCGACGCGGCGGCAAGGGCCGTGCCGGCATGCAGACCCGCGACGAGGATTTCGTGTCGCGCCTGTTCGTTGCCTCCACGCACACGCCGGTGCTGTTCTTCTCCTCGCGCGGCCAGGTCTACAAGGAAAAGGTCTGGCGCCTGCCGATGGCCGCGCCGAACGCGCGCGGCAAGGCGCTGATCAACATCCTGCCCCTGGAGCAGGGCGAGCGCATCACCACCATCATGCCGCTGCCGGAGGATGAATCGACCTGGGGACAGCTCGACGTGATGTTCGCCACCACCGGCGGCAACGTCCGCCGCAACAAGCTGTCGGACTTCGTCGACGTCCGCCGTTCCGGAATCATCGCGATGAAGCTCGACGACAACGAGGCGATCGTCGACGTGCAGATCTGCACCGAGCGTGACGACGTGCTGCTGACGGCCGCCGGCGGCCAGTGCATCCGCTTCCCCGTCACCGACGTGCGCGTGTTCACCGGGCGCACCTCGATGGGCGTGCGCGGCATCGCGCTCGGCGAGGGCGACAGGGTGATCTCGTTGGCGATCCTGCGCCACGTCGAAACCACCTCGGACGAGCGCTCGGCCTATCTGAAGATGCGCCGCGCGGTCGCCGGCGAAGCCGCCGCCGACGAGGCGCCGGCCGATGCCGAGGCCGAGGAGACCTCCGGCAGCTTCCAGCTCGCCCAGGAGCGCTATGC
>JAEYTQ010000629.1 GCA_023433965.1 Pseudomonadota bacterium
GACGACGAGCAGCGCGCCGAACAGATAGAAGAAGGTCGTGCCCGACGAGATCAGCGACGCCGACCAGCCATGGGCGCGCTGGAGCTCGGCGACGTAGACGCTCTGGCCGTAGAAGCCGAGACCCCAGCCGAAGGTGGCGAGCAGAAAGCAGACGGCGACGATGCGCCAGCCTTCATAGCGAAGGGAGGATTCGTCGATCTTGGGCTGTTGAAAGTTGTCGAGCATCGCCGCCTACTCCGTCGAACCCAGGCATAGGCCGTCTGAAGGACGGCGTCGCTTCTGCTCGCCTATGCCCGGGCATCCACGTTCTTCCTTCGACGTGGCAAAGACGTGGATGGCCGGGACATGCCCGGCCATGACGACATCTAACCGACCCTCGCCTGAAAATCACTTCGATCCGGATCGAAGCATCAACGCTGCTGACAGCCTCCTGCCACTCACACTGCGTCCGGAAACTCGCCCATGGCCGCATCCAGCCGCGCCTTGCGGCGACGGGCCCAGGAGACGAGCGAGAGTACGATGAGGCCCAGCACGACCGGCGGGAACACCACGAGATTGACCGCGGACCAGCCGTAATTGGCGAGCAGCTGGCCGGAGGAGAACGAGCCGATCGCCATCATGCCGAACACCAGGAAATCGTTGAAGGCCTGCACCTTGTTGCGCTCCTGGGGCCGGTGCGTCTCCAGCACCAGCGCAGAGGCGCCGATGAAGGAGAAATTCCAGCCCACGCCGAGCACGACCAGCGTGGCCCAGAAATGCATGGCGGTGAGGCCGGAGAGGCCGATGCCGGCGGCGCCGGCCTCCAGCAGCAGGCCTGCGGCCACGATCTTCGGGGCACCGAAGCGCGCGATCAGCGCACCCGTGAAGAAGCTCGGCCCGTACATGGCGACGATGTGCCATTGGATGCCGAAATTGGAATCGGATACCGACAGGCCGCACATCTGCATCGCGAGCGGCGCCGACGTCATCACCAAATTCATCATGGGATAGGAGATCACGCCGCACAGCGCCGCCGCGACGAAGCGCGGCTGGGTCACGATGGTGAGCAGCGGCCGCCCGCCATGCAGATCGGCCGGTGCCGGCTTGGGCATATCGACGCCGGCGACGATGCCCATCGCGACCAGCGCGACGGCCGCCTGCACCATGAAGCTGAATGCGAACAGATAAGGCTGCCAGACGTCCATGGTCCATTGCACGAGCTGCGGACCGAGCACCCCGGCGAACACGCCGCCCGCCATCACCCAGGACACCGCCTTGGGCCGATAGGCCGCGCTGGCACCGTCGGCGGCGGCGAAGCGATAGGATTGCGCCACGGCGCCGTAGAGGCCGCCGAGGAAGGTCGCGACGCAGAACAGCGCGAACGAGCCGCGCAGGATCGCGAACGAGCCGAGCAGGCCGGTGAGCGTGCCGAGACCGGTGCCGATGACGAAGGCGGCGCGGCGGCCGAAGCGGCGCGAGATCGCGCCGGTCGGCAGCGTGCCCGCCGCAAGCCCCACCACATACATCGAGATCGGCACGGTCGCGAACGACATGTCGGGTGCTAGCGTGGCACCGACGATCGCGCCGGTGGCGAAGATCACGGCAGAATTGGCGCCGGTCAGCGCCTGCGCGGCGGCAAGGCGCACGACGTTGGCACGCACGCGGGCATCGTCGGCGATCTCATTGGTTGCAGTGACGTCCAGCATCGGCATTTCCGCCCCAAGGGGCTTTTTTCGAGAGGCTTTGTTGATTCGCGGCACTATGGAGAGGCGAGAGAGAGCCGGCAACCGGCGCAAACGGGCGCGGGCCATGCCCCTGACGCAATCGGTGGGATGATAGCGGCGCGCGCCCTTGACGGCTTGCGCTCGATCAAATCCTATCCGCCGCGCTTCTCCCCCGGAGTTACGTTCATGTCCGTCGACGACAGACCCACGCTTCGAGCACCCGACGACGATCCCTGGCTGTGGCTGGAGGAGATCGAGGGCCCGCAGGCGCTCGATTTCGTCGAACGGCAGAACAGCCTGACGCTGCAGGCCTTCGGCGGGGCGGCGTTCGAACGCGACCGCGATCTGCTTGCCGCGATCTACGACCGCCCCGACAACATTCCCTATGTCAGCCGCCGCGGCTTCGACCTGCACAATCTCTGGAAGGACGCCACCAACCCGCGCGGCCTGTGGCGGCGGACTTCGCTGGCCGAATTTCGCAAGCCGGTTCCCGCGTGGGAGATCATGCTGGATATCGATCAGCTCGCACGAGACGAAGGCGAGGACTGGCTGCTGAGCGGGATCGCCACGATGCCCCGAAGCTCGCGCGCGATTCTGAGCCTGTCACGCGGCGGCAGCGATGCGGTGACGCTGCGGGAATTCGACATGGAGACGAAGCGCTTCGTGGCGGACGGCTTTTCGCTGCCGGAAGCGAAAGGCGGCGCCGACTGGCTCGATGCCGATACGCTGCTGCTGTCGAGTGCCCATGGCGAGGGCATGGCGACGAGCTCGGGCTATGCGCGGTCGGTTCGGCTGTGGCGGCGCGGCGAGCCGGCCGATCAGGCCCAAGTGCTCATCGAGACCATGGCGGATCACATGGTGATCCACGGCATGGCAGACGACACCGGATCCGAGCCGCGCGTCTGGATCGTCGATCAGATCGACTTCTTCAACAGCGCGATCTGGCTGCGCGATGCGTCGGGCGCGCTCACGAAACTCGATCTGCCGACCGGCGTTTGGATGCAGGCGCATGACGACTGGTTCGCGATCAAGCTGCGCGAGGACTGGACCGTGGCGGGGCGAATCTATGCCGCAGATGGCGTGCTCGGCATCTCGCTGTCGGCATTCCTGAACGGCAGCCGCGATTTTGTCGTGCTGTTCGAGCCGGCGCCGCGCCGCGCCTTGCAAGGCCTGTTCTGGGCGGCGGGCAAGCTTGTGCTCTCGATCCTCGACGAGCTTCGTCCGCGATTCGAGGTCCGCACACCATCGGCCACGGGCTGGAGCCGCGAGACGCTCCCTGGGTTGCCGGGAATCGGCGTCGTCGACGTCTGGCCGCTCGACCGCCATCCATCCGAAAGCAACGGCGATCTGCTCGCCAATGTGCAGGATCCGCTGACGCCGCCCTCGCTGCTGTTGCTCGAGCGCGGCGTTGCAAGCCCGATCGTGCTGAAGCAGGCGCCGAAGATCTTCACCGCAGATGGTCTCGTCGTGACACAGCACGAGGCGATCTCGGCCGACGGCGAGCGCATTCCCTATGTGCAGACCGGTCCCGCGGCCGAGACCGGCGATGCGCCGGTCTATATGAGCGCCTATGGCGGCTTCGGCCTCGCAGTGAAACCGTACTACAATTCCTCGCTCGGCAAGCTGTGGCTGGAGCGCGGCGGCACGACGGTGCAGGCGAATCTGCGCGGCGGCGGCGAGTTCGGCACACGCTGGCACGACGCCGGCCGGCTCGCCGGCAAGAAGCTCTCGCACGACGACTTCGCCGCGGTCGCGGCCGATCTCGTCCGCCGCGGCGTGACGAGCGCGAAGCGCATCGCCGCGCAGGGCGGATCGAACGGCGG
The DNA here is from genome assembly GCA_023433965.1 of Pseudomonadota bacterium. Lineage (GTDB taxonomy): Bacteria > Pseudomonadota > Alphaproteobacteria > Rhizobiales > Xanthobacteraceae > Bradyrhizobium. Next base: position 3,527 of record JAEYTQ010000629.1, read on the forward strand.
AATCCTCATCACCAACATGCTGGTGCGTTACCCCGAGCGCTTCGGCGCGCTGTTCTGCACCATTCCGTTGATCGACATGCGCCGCTACACCAGGCTGCTCGCCGGCGCGAGCTGGATCGCCGAATATGGCGACCCCGACAAGCCCGAGGAATGGGAGTGGCTGAAGACCTACTCGGCCTATCACAACGTGACGGCCGGCCGAACCTATCCGCCGATCCTGATTGCCACCACCCGGCGCGACGACCGCGTCCATCCGGGCCATGCGCGCAAGATGGCGGCAAAGCTCCAGACGATGGGTTACGAAGCCTGGTTCTACGAGCCGGCCGCAGGCGGCCACGGCTACGGCAAGGACAACAGGGAGCGCGCCAGCTTCGAGGTGCTGGGCTATCGGTTCTTGAAGGAGAAGATCGGGTGGCGGGATGGGGAGGCCTGATCACTCCTTGATTTGCTAAGCGCAGGCCAAGCTGGCGGTCCACCTCTCCCGCTTGCGGGGGAGGGAGCGCACCGCCCTTGTGGCTAGCGCGAAAACACCAGCGTCAGATTGTTCGCGGGCATCTCGATCGTATCGACGAGGCCGAGGCCGACTGCCTTCGCCAGCTTCTCGACGTCGATGACATCACGCACGCCCCATTCCGGATTGCCTTCGCGCAAGGAGGTGTCGAACACCGCGTTGCTGAGCGCGGTATGCTTGCCTGCGCGCTTGAAGGGGCCGTAGAGGAACAGCTTGCCGTCGGCGCGCAGATATCGGCCGGCGCCGGCGAACAGGCCTTCGGCCACCGCCCATGGCGCGATGTGAATGACGTTGGCGCAGAACACGGCGGCAAGGCTCGTCGGTCCCTGTCCGCTTCTCATCTCCGGGCACCAGTCGGGATCGGTCAGGTCGATCCGCAGGGGTGAGCGGATGTTCGGCAGGCCGGCATGCACGCGCCAGGCTTCGATGCTCTTGAGATGGCGCTGGTTGAGATCGCTCGGCCACCAGATCAGGCCGGGCGTGTGGCGAGCGAAATGAACGACATGCTGTCCTGTTCCACTGCCGAGTTCCACGACGTTGCCGGTCGCGCCGGCGAGACGTTTTTCGAGCGCCGCCCAGATCGCCTCGTGATTGCGATGGAAGGCCGGCGCATCGAGCCGGCCGTCCGGCTCGACCCGGCCGCCGTCCCTACCAAATTCGACGACATATTCAGCCAAGTGACGTCCCCAAAAAATGCGAAACAGAAAAGAAGGCCAGTGAGGGCCAAACGCCCGAAGAATAATTTGCTAATCCATACCCAACTGACGAAACCGAACCTATCTGATCGGTTGCAATGCGTTGGATATTAACTCCATTTTCCTGCGTGCATAGTCTTGATTGTCACGCGATGTCCTTTGTGCTTTTGAACAATTCCATAAACGACATCATCGACATACCGCTTCCGGGACGATGCCTTGACCACCTTTCCTCGCACGCCCGCTTTGCTTGTTGCGCTGGCCCTGCTCGCCGGTGCGGCTATCACCCCGGCGGCGGCGCAGTCCGCCGTGACCGAGGGCCGGAAGCTCGCCTTCGACCGCAGCAAGGGCAATTGCCTGACCTGCCACGTCATCAAGGGCGGCGACCTGCCCGGAACGATCGGGCCGGAACTGAAGGACATGAAAGCCAAATACCCCGACCGCGACGAGCTGGTCGCGATCATTTTCGACGAAACCAAGCGCAATCCGCAGACCATGATGCCGCCGTTCGGCAGGAATCGGATTTTGACCGAACAGGAGATCAACGCGATCGTTGATTTCCTGCAGACCCTGTAACGGCCCGCGGCCGAGGAGATTCGAGATGACCACGATCAGCGGCCCACATGCGACGCGGCGCCTGATCCTCCAGGGCGCAGCCTCGGTCGCGCTGCTCGGCCTCGGCAATCTGCCGTTCGCGCCGGCGCGCGCCGCAGCCAACGACAAATATCCGGAAGAGGCCTTCAAGCAGAAGAACGAGGCCGACGCGATCAAGGCGCTTTACGGCAAGGCCGCCGAGCCGTCGGACAAGGTCAAGCTGGATGCGCCGGAGATCGCCGAGAACGGCGGCGTCGTGCCGGTCTCGGTGACGACGACGCTGGACAAGGTCAGCTCGATCTCGTTCTTCGTGGCCGAGAACCCGAACGCGCTGGCGGCGAGCTACAGGATTCCCGACGGCACGATCCCTGCCGTCGCCAACCGGCTGAAGATGGCCAGGACCACCAGATTGACCGCGATCGTGGAGGCCGACGGCAAGCTCTACAGCGCGACCAAAGAGGTCAAGGTCACCGTCGGCGGCTGCGGCGGCTAAGCGAGGCAATTCGACATGGCATCCAGCATTCGCGTGCGCGCAACGTCCAACGGCGACCTCACCGAGGTGCAGGCGCTGATCCAGCACCCCATGGACACCGGCCTGGTCAAGAACTCCAATGGCGAGCTGATCCCGGCCCACTTCATCCAGGAGCTGAAGTTCGAATGTGACGGCAAGGACGTCTTCGTTGCCAATTGGGGCACCGCGGTCTCCAAGGACCCCTACGTCAAGTTCAGCTTCAAGGGCGCCAAGAAGGGCGACGAACTCAAGATCTCCTGGACCGACAACAAGGGTGGCTCGGACACGACCACCGCGAAGATCGCGTGATGAAGCGGCACGCTGCAATTCTGCTCGGCTCGGCGTTGGTCGCACTTGCTTGCGCCGCAACGCGTGTCGTCGCTTCCGACAAGGTCGATCCCGTCGCCGACGCCAAGGCGTTCCGGAATTTCTTCTTCCAGAAGTTTCCGAACGTGAAGCACGAGGATTTCGTCAACGGCCCCTATTCCATGGACGAGGGCTTGAAGCGGCAGTGGCAGGAGAAGGAGGAATTCCCTCCTTACGAGTTCGCGCTCGAGGCCGGCAAGGAGATGTTCGCGACCCCGTTCAAGAACGGCAAGACCTACGCCGACTGCTTCCCGAACGGCGGCATCGGCATCCGCCAGAACTATCCGTACTTCGACGAGAAGGACGGCAAGGTCGTCACGCTGGAGCTCGCGCTCAACCGTTGCCGCGAGGCCAACGGCGAAGCGCCCTATTCCTACGTCAAGGACGAGATGGCCTCGCTCACGGCCTACATGGCCTACACCTCGCGCGGCAAGCCGATGGACATCAGGAT
>JAEYTQ010000660.1 GCA_023433965.1 Pseudomonadota bacterium
GCGAATTGCGATCCGGCAAGGGTGACCGCGACGAGAATTTTCCCGTCGCGTCCTGGATCATTCATCCGCGTCATCGCGCCCTGATCCTGGCCTATTACAATTTCGTCCGCACCGCCGACGACATTGCCGACCACGCCACGCTGCCGGCCGACCAGAAGCTCAGCTATCTCGACCTGCTCGAGGCGGAACTGCTGGGCAAGGGCGACACCCAGGCCGAGGCGGTCACCCTGCGCCGCGCGCTGGCCGAGCGTGGCATGGCGCCGCGCCATGCGCTCGACGTGCTCATCGCCTTCCGCATGGACGTGACCAAGCTGCGCTACGAAACCTGGGACGAGGTCCTCCACTATTGCCGCTATTCGGCGATGCCGGTCGGCCGCTTCATGCTCGACGTTCACGGCGAGAGCACCTCGACCTGGGCCGCATCGGACGCGCTCTGCGCCGGCTTGCAGATCAACAATCACCTGCAGGACTGCGGCAAGGATTTCCGCGAGCTCAACCGCGTCTATCTGCCGCGCGACGCGCTGGCAGCACACGGCGCCTCGGTCGAGCAGCTCGGGCTCGCCCAGGCGCCGCCGGCGATGCTGGCCTGCCTGCAGGAGCTCGCCGCGCGCAACGAGGTGCTGCTCGATCAGGGCAGGTCGCTCGCTGGGGAGATCCGGGATCTCCGTCTCGGCGTCGACGTCGCCGTCATCCAGGCCTACGCAGATCGTATCGTGCGCCTCTTGAAGGTGCGCGATCCCTTGCGCGAGCGCGTGCATCTCAACAAGTTCGAACTGCTTGCCTTCAGCCTCGCCGGGATCGTCGGCGAAGTCGGTCGCCGCGCGATCGGACGTAAGGCCATTTCCAGACCGGGGACCGCACATGACGCTTGAGGCGACCACGCCCGGCGCCAATTACGGCTCGACCGCATCCGGCAGTTCGTTCTACGCCGCGATGCGCATCCTGCCGCACGACCAGCGCGAAGCGATGTTCCAGATCTACAGCTTCTGCCGCCAGGTCGACGACATCGCCGATTCCGATGGGCCGCGCGAGCAGCGGCTCGCCGCGCTTCAGGAGTGGCGCAACGACATCGATGCGCTCTACCAGGGGCATCCGCCGCCGCGGCTGAAGGACTACGTCGCCTCGGTGAAAACCTTCGGTCTCAAGCGCGAGGATTTCCTCGCGATCGTCGACGGCATGGAGATGGACGTGCCGCAGGACATCCGCGCGCCCGATATGGCGACGCTGGACCTGTACTGCGATCGCGTCGCCAGCGCCGTGGGACGGCTGTCGGTGCGGGTGTTCGGCATGCCCGAGGAAGACGGCATCCTGCTAGCCCACCATCTCGGCCGCGCGCTGCAGCTCACCAATATCCTGCGCGACATCGACGAGGACGCCGGCCTCGGCAGGCTCTATTTGCCGCGCGAGGCGCTGCTGCATGCCGGCATCACGTCCGATGATCCGAACCGCGTGATCGCCGAGCGCGCGCTGCCGAAGGTCTGCCTGCCGCTGGCGCAGCGCGCAAAGTCGCATTTCGAGCAGTCGGACGAGATCATGAACCGCAACAAGCGCCGCGTCGTGCGCGCGCCGCGGATCATGTCGAAATACTATCATTCCATTCTGGACCTGCTGATCGCGCGCGGCTTCACCGCGCCGCGCGAGCCGGTGCGTGTGTCGAAGGTCACACGCATCCTGATCCTGCTTCGCTACGCTTTCATCTGATGCAAAAGACAGCTCACATCATCGGCGCCGGAATCTCCGGCCTCTCCGCCGCCGTGCGGCTCGCCAATGCCGGCTTCAAGGTCGCCGTGCACGAGGCGACGCACCAGGCCGGCGGCCGCTGCCGGTCCTATTTCGACGGCGCCACCAACCTCACCATCGACAACGGCAGTCATCTGCTGCTGTCGGGCAACAGCCACGCCCGCGCCTATGCGCGCGCGATCGGCTCCGAGGCCGGCCTCGTCGGTCCCGAAAGCGCGCAGTTTCCGTTCGTCGACATCAGGACCGGCCAGCGCTGGCAGATCGATCTCGGCACCGGCCGGCTGCCGACCTGGGTGCTCGACGAAAGCCGCCGCGTGCCCGACACCGGCCTGACCGATTATCTCAAGCTGGCCCCGCTGGTCTGGGCGTCGGAAGAGACGCTGGTCGGCAAATCCATTCCGACCGAAGGCGTGCTCTATCAGCGCCTGGTGCAGCCGCTGCTGCTCGCGGCGCTCAACGTCGATCCGCCCGAGGGCTCGGCCGGGCTCGCCGGCGCCATCGTGCGCGAGACGCTGCTCGCGGGCGGGCAGGCCTGCCGTCCCCTGATCGCGCGCGACGGCCTCAGCGCCGTGCTGATCGAGCCCGCGGTGAAGTTCTTGACCGAGCGCGGCCACACCGTTCAGCTCGGCCATGAGCTGCGCTCGTTCGTCAGCAGGGACGGGAAGGTGACCGCCCTGAATTTCGGCGGCGAGGATGTGGTCCAACTCGGCGCCGGCGACGTCATCGTGATGGCGGTGCCGCCGCGCGCGGCGGCTAATCTGTTGCCCGGCTTGAAGACGCCGACCGAATTTCGCGCGATCGTGAATGCGCATTTCCGCTTTGAGCCGCCGCCGGGGTCTGCACCGATCCTCGGCGTGATCGGCGGCGTGGTGGAATGGCTGTTCGCGTTCCCGAACCGGTTTTCCGTGACCATCAGCAACAGCGATCGCCTGGTCGACATGCCGCGCGAGGAACTCGCGCAGACGATCTGGAACGACGTCTGCAAGGCCGGCGGCGCGTCCGGTGAGCTGCCCCCTCCATTGCCCCCTTGGCAGATCGTACGCGAGCGCCGCGCCACATTTGCGGCGACGCCTGCCCAGAATGCCCTGCGTCCGGGGCCGGTCACCGCGCTGAAAAACCTGTTTCTCGCCGGCGACTGGACTGCTACGGGATTGCCAGCAACCATCGAAGGATCGGTCCGGTCCGGTGATCGCGCCGCCGATCTGGTTCTGGCCGCCAAAGCATCCTGACAAGCGGCCCTGACGGGTGAATGTCCCGGTCAATTTCAATGGACTATCGGAGCAATCGAGCGACATGGATTCCGTGAACGCGACCAGCCGCGAGGCCTTGAATTCAAAGGGATTGGATTCGAAGCTCCTGGAATCGAGCATTGCATCGGCGGCCGAAGGCGTCCTCGGCCTCCAGCAACCCGACGGCCATTGGGTGTTCGAGCTCGAGGCCGACGCAACGATACCCGCAGAATACGTTCTGTTGCGCCACCATCTGGCCGAGCCGGTGGACACCGTGCTCGAGGCCAGGATCGGCAATTATCTGCGCCGCATCCAGGGCGCCCATGGCGGCTGGCCGCTGGTGCATGATGGCGAGTTCGACATGAGCGCCAGCGTGAAGGCATATTTCGCGCTGAAGATGATCGGCGATTCCATCGACGCGCCGCACATGGTGCGCGCGCGCGAGGCGATCCGCTCGCGCGGCGGCGCCGTCAACTGCAACGTCTTCACCCGCTTCACGCTGGCGATGTACGGCGTCGTGACCTGGCGCGCCGTGCCGGTGCTGCCGATCGAGATCGTGCTGCTGCCGTTCTGGTCGCCGTTCCACCTCAACAAGATCTCCTATTGGGCGCGCACCACCATGGTGCCGCTGATGGTGATCGCGGCGCTGAAGCCGCGCGCGAAGAATCCGAAGGGCGTCGGCATCGACGAGCTGTTTCTCCAGGATCCGCGCTCGATCGGCATGACGGCGAAGGCGCCGCACCAGAGCATGGCCTGGTTCCTGTTGTTTCGTTCGCTCGACGCCATCCTGCGCGTGGTCGAGCCGATGTTTCCCAAGAGCCTGCGCAAACGCGCGATCGACGCCGCGCTCGCCTTCACCGAAGAGCGCCTCAACGGCGAGGACGGCATGGGCGCAATCTATCCGCCGATGGCCAACATCGTCATGATGTACGACGCGCTCGGCAAGGATGAGAATTTTCCGCCGCGGGCGATCACGCGCCGCGGCATCGACAAGCTGCTCGTCATCAACGGCGAGGAGGCCTATTGCCAGCCCTGCGTCTCGCCGGTGTGGGACACCACGCTGACCGCCCACGCGTTGCTGGAAGCCGGCGGCGACAAGGCGGTGCCGGCGGCCAAGCAGGGCCTCGACTGGCTGATCCCCAGGCAAGAGCTCGAGCTGAAGGGCGACTGGGCGGTGAAGCGCCCCGACGTGCGTCCGGGCGGCTGGGCTTTCCAGTACAACAACGCGCATTACCCCGACCTCGACGACACCGCGGTCGTGGTGATGTCGATGGATCGCATGCGGCGGGAGCACGGGGTTGCCGGTTACGACGCTGCGATCGCCCGCGGCCGGGAGTGGATCGAGGGCATGCAGAGCGACGACGGCGGCTGGGCCGCCTTCGACGTCAACAATCTCGAATACTATCTGAACAACATCCCGTTCTCGGACCACGGCGCGCTGCTCGATCCGCCCACCGAGGACGTCACCGCCCGCTGCATCTCGATGTTGGCCCAGCTGGGCGAGACCGCGGCCACCAGCAAGCACGTGGCCGACGGCGTTGCCTATCTGCGCAAGACCCAGCACCCTGAGGGGTCCTGGTACGGCCGCTGGGGCATGAACTTCATTTATGGAACTTGGTCGGTGCTGTGTGCTCTCAACATGGCCGGGGTCGACCACAACGATCCCATGATTCGCAAGGCCGTGGACTGGCTGGC
>JAEYTQ010000090.1 GCA_023433965.1 Pseudomonadota bacterium
CCGAGCTCCGCGAGTTCAAGGTGTATCGCTGGAATCCGGACGACGGCAAGAATCCGAGCGTCGACACCTATTACATCGACACCAATGATTGCGGTCCGATGGTGCTGGACGGCCTGATCTGGATCAAGAACCACATCGACCCGTCGCTGACCTTCCGCCGCTCCTGCCGCGAAGGCGTCTGCGGCTCCTGCGCCAAGAATATCGACGGCCAGAACACGCTGGCCTGCACCAAATCGATGCACGAGGTGAAGGACGGCGCGGTGAAGGTCAATCCGCTGCCGCACCAGCCCGTGGTGAAGGACCTCGTTCCGGATCTCACCAATTTCTACGCGCAATACGCCTCCGTCGAGCCGTGGTTGAAGACGACCTCGCCGACGCCGCAGAAGGAATGGCGCCAGAGCCACGAGGATCGCGAGAAGCTCGACGGCCTCTACGAGTGCATCCTCTGCGCCTGCTGCTCGACCTCCTGCCCGAGCTATTGGTGGAACAGCGAACGCTATCTCGGCCCCGCCGCGCTGCTCCAGGCCAACCGCTGGGTCTCGGATTCGCGCGACGAGGCCACCGGCGAGCGCCTCGACAATCTCGAGGATCCGTTCCGGCTCTACCGCTGCCACACCATCATGAACTGCGCCAAGGCCTGCCCGAAGGGCCTCAATCCAGCCGAAGCCATCGCCGAGCTCAAGCTCAAGATGGTCGAGCGCCAGGTCTGACGCGCGGTGGGGCGTGACACGAACAACAACGTGTCACGCCGTGCCCTGCTTACGCCCGGCGGCGAGCTTGTTAGCGGACCCGGCGGGCCCGCTTGGCTTTGAAGCCCCGTGCTCGACCGCCCGGCGCCATTGGCGGTCGGTCACGCGCAACTTGATTTCGTCCGAAGCAAGCGCAGCGAGATGGGCTAGGACCTGCTTCTGGGTGTCGTCGAGCGTGCGGGGCTTTGTGTCGATCACGCAGAGCGACCCAAGCGTGAAGCCGTCGGGATCCACCACCGGGCACCCAGCGTAGAACCGAAATCCCAGTTCCCCCAATACGGCCGGATTCTCGGCGAAGCGCGGGTCGGTGGCGAGGTTCTCAGCCACCATGATGTCGTGTTGCAGAATGGTGTAGTTGCAGAACGCCCAGCCGCGCGGCGTATCGGCCATGTCGAGCCCGTAGCGCGACTTGAACCATTGGCGGGTCGGGGTGAGCAGCGTCAGCAGTGCGACGGGAGCGTCGAGGCTGCGCGCCGCCAACCAGGTCAGACGATCGAAAGCATCCTCCGGCGGCGTGTCCACGAGGCCGGAACGTTCGAGCGCCACGAGCCGCTGGCCCTCATTGGCCGGAAACGGAAAAGATGGCGGTGTCTCGAACGGAAGGGGAAGCTCGACGGCGCCCCGAATCGCGTCCTCGACCGCCTCGGGCAGCGCGGCCAATCCATCGATGAACCCCGTCGTCCCGATGTCTGCCGAAGAGCGGCCGACAACCAGAATCTTCGTGCTTCCGAGAGCCGGATCAGAGCGCAAGCTTTCCAGCAGGGCTGAACTGCCGGCGTTTGATGGTTCGGCTTCGATGACGATTGCCGCCGGCAGCCGGGAGCCGATCGCAAGCAGCGCCACATGGACGTCGGTGTAGCGCTCGACGACACAGTATTTGATCTCCGCGAGTGCCGCGGCGTAGCCGGCGATGCGGTCCGGACGCGCAATCACAATCACCCGCGCAGAAGCAGTCATCGTCTGAGCCGGGCCGGTGATCTGCGCAAGAACGTCGCGACGGTAGACGCGTCGATGCCCGCCTGGAGTTTTCCAGGAGGGGATCATCCCGCCTTCGATCAGCAGCTGCGCGGTGCGGATCGAGACCCCCAAGATCTTGGCAGCCTCCGCCGTCGTGAGGATGTCCTTGTCCATTGAGCCCATCTTTGCCCCCGGCTCGCTGGCCGGGCCTGTCCCCGCCTCACAATGTCGTGCTCTCGCCCCCGTTGACAAGGGCCACCACAGCCTATTTTGATAGATTTGATGATAATGATAGATTTGATAAATCTGATAGGCTGGATGCGCGCGGTTTGGCAGATGCGCAGCGTCCGTTCCCATCCATTCAAAACCAGCACGCTACGGCCTGACTGCTCAAATTCAAATCCTGCCGGCGAAGCCAGGCAGCCCTCCCACAAGCGAAGCCGCGCCCCGGTCAAGCAGCCCGCGGTTCGCCAGCTGCGGGAACGGCGCGATCCCTGACTTGCAAGCCGACCCTCTCCCCCTTCCACCCCGTCCGCCCGGAGCTCATTCCGGTCGCGCGAAAACTGCATGGAGCAATCCAATGAACGACGTCCTGCCTTCCGATCTTCCGGAGTTTGCCGATCGCGCTGCCGCCAATCAGCGCCAGCTCAGCGAGACCCTGCGCGGCAGCTACGATTTTATCGTCTGTGGCGCCGGCAGCTCGGGCTCGGTCGTCGCCCGCCGCCTCGCCGAAAATCCATCCGTCACGGTCCTGTTGATCGAAGCCGGCGGCAGCGACGAGGTGCCGACCGTCATGGACCCGGCGGCGTGGCCCGGCAACCTCGGCAGTGCGACCGACTGGGGCTTTGTCGCCGAGCCCAATCCGTATCTGAACGGTCGCGCGCTTCCGATGTCGATGGGCAAGGTTGTCGGCGGCGGGTCGAGTATCAACGTGATGTTGTGGGCGCGCGGCCACCGCACCGACTGGGACTTCTTCGCGGAGGAAGCAGGCGATCAATCCTGGGGCTACGATGCGGTCTCGAACATCTTCCGGGGGATCGAGAATTGGCAGGGCACGCCCGATCCGCGGCATCGCGGCACCGGGGGCCCCGTCTTCGTGCAGCCGCCACCGGATCCCGGGCCGGCCGCATTGGCGATGCTAGCCGCGGCGAAGGAGATCGGGATTCCAACCTTTGAAAGCTCCAACGGCGAGATGATGGAGGGCGAAGGGGGCTGTGCCCTCACGGACATCCTGGTCCGGAACGGCAGGCGCAACTCCATCTTCCGTGCCTATACCTATCCCTTCCTCGATCGGCCAAATCTCACGCTCCTGACCGGAACGCAGGTCTCCCGCGTCCTGCTCGAGCACGGGAAAGCGGTCGGCGTCGAGGCGGTCCGCGACGGCCGGACATTGCGCATCAACGCGTCCCGAGAGGTCGTGCTTGCGCTCGGGGCGATCCAGACGCCGTCCGTGCTGATGCGATCGGGCATCGGCGACGAGAACGAGCTTCGGACGTTTGATATACCAGTGGTTCAGCACCTGCCCGGCGTCGGCCAGAATCTGCAGGATCACGTCTCGTTCGGATGCATCTGGGAGTATCGCGAACCAATCGCGCCGCGTAACACCGGCAACGGGGCGACGCTCTATTGGAAATCTGATTCTGCACTCAGGACTCCCGACCTTCTGTTCTGCCAGGTCGAGTTTCCCGTGCCGAGCCCCGAGACGGCGGGCCGGGCGCCAGCCCATGGCTGGACGATGTTCGCAGGTCTTGCCTTGCCGAAGAGCCGGGGCCGGGTCAGGCTCCGAAATGCCGAGCCGCTTGCCACACCGCGGATCGAAGCCAACATGCTGTCGCATCCTGACGATCTGAAGACGGCGATCGCCTGCGTCGACCTTTGCCGTTCGCTCGGCAATACAAGCGCGTTCGAGCCATTGGTGACTCGCGAGTCAATGCCCGGTCCTCTTGGCGTCACCGAGATGGAACGCTTCGTGCGCGACTCTGCGGTGACCTATTGGCACCAGACATGCTCGGCGAAGATGGGGCGCGACGCCATGTCCGTGGTCGACAGCAAGCTCAGGGTTTACGGCGTCGACCGGCTTCGCATCGCCGACGGCTCGGTGATGCCCCGGATCACCACCGGGAACACGATGGCGCCTTGCGTCATCATTGGCGAGAAGGCCGCCCGTGCGATGCGCAGCGCGCACGGTATCTGACCGCCCTCGAGAGCAACAGCCTAAGTACTGGCTCATGTCAAATTGGCCCCTCGAACGAAGAGTCGAGGGCCTGCCAGACAGCGCGACGAGGTGCTGCAGAACCCCTGCGCGTGATCCCATTACGATACAACCCGCGGTTCCCGCGACAATCGGCTTCCTTCCTTGCGCGGAATTCAGTTAAGCTGCGATCAGGGACAGGAGCCGTGCAGAGGGCGCAACGCAATTCGCTAAGGCTGTTGCAGTGGATGATGGCGGCATCCTTGGCGCTGCCGATTGCGCTGTTCGTCATTGCTGCCGCGATCTCCTACACGTCGACCAACGACATCGCCGACCGCGAGATCGAGCGCACGGTCGACGTCGCGCATGAGCACGCGCTCAAGGTGTTCGAGACCATCGACCGCAGCCTTGCCGAACTCAACGAGGTCGTGCGCGGCTTGCCGGACGACATCATCCGCACCCGCGAGCCGGCGCTGCATCGCCGCCTGAAGCGGCTGACCGATGCGCTGCCGCAGCTCAAATCGGCCTGGATCTTCGATGCGGACGGAAAGGCCCTCGTCAACAGCCTTGCCTCGCCGCCGCCGGACCTGGGCTTTGCCGACCGCGATTACTTCTATGCGCACATCGACCAGAGCATCGGCACTTTCATCGGCACGGCGCTGACGCCGCGGCCGCCTTATCAGGGCGCCCGCTTCTTTGGCGTCAGCCGCCGCCGCGAGTCCGATGACGGCGCCTTCATCGGCGTGATCCAGGCCTCGGTGCTGCCGGAATATTTCGAGAGCTTCTACGCCAGGATCGGATCCGAGCCCGGCAGCTTCTTCGCGATGGGACGCACCGACGGTGCGATGCTCACGCACTTTCCCCGGCTCGACCGCGAGTATCGGCTCGATCCGGCAGGGCCCGTAGGCCAGAAGATCGCGGCCCGACCCCAGCACGGCCTCCTCACCCTCGTCTGGCCCTCGGACGGCATCGAGCGTCGCATCGGCTACCGGCGTGTCGCCGAATACCCGATCTATGTCAGCGCCGGGCTCGAGACCTCGGCAATTCGCGCACGCTGGCTCGCCACCATCGGCCAGCATCTGGTATTCGGCGTCCCCGCGACCGCGCTGCTGTTCCTGCTGCTGGCATTCGCCCTGCGGCGCACCCGGCACCTTCAGGCCGAAGCCGCAAAGCGGCGCGAGGCCGAGGAGGCGCTCAAGCACAGCCAGCGGCTGGAGGCGCTCGGCCAGCTCACTGGCGGCGTCGCGCACGACTTCAACAACCTCCTGACGGTGATCCGCGCTTCGGTCGACCTCTTGAACCGCCCGCAGCTGACGGAGGAACGGCGCCAGCGCTACATCACCGCCATTGCGGATTCGGTGGCGCGGGCGGCCAGGCTGACCTCGCAGCTGCTGGCCTTTGCGCGGCGCCAGACGCTGAAGCCCGAGGTGTTCGACGTCGGGGCGCGGATGGAATCGCTGCACGACATGCTCGCCACGCTGCTCGGCCCCGCGATCGAGATCGTCATGCAGCTGCCGTCCGAGCGCTGCCTCGTCAATGCCGATGCCAGCCAGTTCGAGACCGCGCTGATCAACATGGCGACCAACGCGCGCGACGCCATGCAGGGCAAGGGCAGGATCGTGTTCAAGGTCGAGGCCACTGCGACCGTCCCGGACACGCCGGCACCGCCTCCGGCCGGTGCGAGCGCGGCAAACCACGGCTTCGTTCGCGTGACCGTCAGCGATACCGGCATCGGCATTCCCGCCGCGCGGCTTGGCCGCATCTTCGAGCCGTTCTTCACCACCAAGCAGGTCGGCCACGGCACGGGTCTTGGCCTGTCCCAGGTGTTCGGCTTCACCCGCCAGTCCGGGGGCGAGGTGACCGTAACCAGCGAGGTGGGACACGGCAGCACCTTCTCGCTCTATCTGCCGCGCGTACCGCCGGACCTGCTGCCGCAGCGCCAGGCGCCCAACACGGCGCCCGCCGTGGCCGGTAGCGGCATGTCGGTGCTGGTGGTCGAGGACAATATCGAGCTGGCAAATTTCGCCGCCGATGGCCTCACCGAACTCGGCTACACCGTCACACTCGTCGACAATGCGACCGACGCCCTCGCCGAACTCGTCATGGACGCCGACCGCTTCGACGTCGTGTTCACGGACGTGGCGATGCCCGGGATGACCGGGCTGGATCTGGCCCGTGCGATCCGCGATCGCGGCATCGAGGTGCCGGTCGTGCTGACCACCGGCTACAGCCAGGCCCTGTCACAGGAGGGCGCGGCCGGCTTCGATCTCGTGCAGAAGCCTTATTCGATCGAGGAATTGTCACGCGTTCTGCATCGGGCCGCGGGGCTGCGGCGCGTGCGCGACGGCGCCGCCGAGTAGGCGCTTGCCCGCGCCGTGCGGAACGCGGCCCGACGCGCCAGCGGCCCCCATGCGCAATTGCAACACCCTGATGTGGCTCACCACGCGCCCCGGCGCCGAAATTGTGGCGTTCGTCAAAACCGGCTATGCAGGCGCCGCCTGCAACGAGGACCTGCTGCTTGACGTCCGCCAATGCCCCTTCGTCCGCGCCGTTCGGCGCGTTTGCGCCGAATGCGGCGCAGGCTGCGATCATCCGCCTCGTTCAACGGTCGGGTTTGAAGCGCGGCGCATTCCGGCCCTGGATGTCGCGGCTGGTGAACCTGCTGCGCGGGGGGCCTGTCGACGTGCAGTATCAGGGCGCCTCGTTCCGCCTCCATCATCAGGGCAGCGCCACCGAGCGCGGCGCGCTGTTCAATCCCGACTACAATCTCGACGAACTCGATTTCCTGCGCCGGCACACGCCCGATGGCGGCGTGTTCGTCGACGTCGGCGCCAATGTCGGCACCTTTGCGCTGGTGCTGGCGCGGCAGGTCGGCGCCACGGGCAAGGTGGTCGCGATCGAGCCGCATCCGCTGACGTTCGCGCGGCTGTCCTTCAACCATGCCGCGTCGAAAGCCGCGCAAGTGCGCCTGGTGCAGGCCGCGGCCGGCGACAGCGACGGCGAGCTGATGATCGAGACCGGCGGCGGCAATCTCGGCGCAACCCACGTCGTCACCGGCACCGCCGGCACCGATGCGATCAAAGTCCCATCGCTGCGATTGACCCGCATCCTTGAGGAGGCCGGCGTCACGCAGGTCGATTCGCTCAAGATCGACGTCGAGGGCTTCGAGGACCGCGTACTGATCGGCTTCTTCCGCGACGCGCCGCCATCGCTGTGGCCGCGCGCGGTGGTGATCGAGCACCTGTCACAAGACGAATGGCGGCAGGATTGTATTGCCGACGTGGTCGCGCGCGGCTATGCGATTGCGCGCAAGACGCGCAGCAATACCTTCCTGTCGCGCTGACGCGAACGAAGCACGGAGGGGATGATGATCGACCATCTGGGTATCTCGGTCTCGGACTACGATCGAGCGAAGGCGTTCTATGCGAAGGCGCTGGCGCCGCTCGGCTACGGCCTGATCATGGAAGTGACGGCCGAGCAGACCGGTCACGCCGCGGCCGCAGGTTTCGGCGCCGACGGCAAGCCGGACTTCTGGATTGGCGGTGAAGGTGCGATGAACAAGCCGGTGCATGTCGCGATCGCAGCCAGGGACCGCGCCACGGTCGACGCCTTCTACAAGGCAGCCATGGCAGCCGGGGGCCGCGACAACGGTTCGCCCGGAATCCGCCCGCATTATCACGCGAACTATTACGGCGCCTTCGTGCTCGATCCCGACGGCCACAATATCGAGGCCGTCTGCCACGCGCCGGAATGAGGACTGCGGGCGGGAACATCGTTCCAGGCGGGCCGTTATCGTCTCTTGCAACAGGAGCACGACATGGCCAACGACAATGCAAGCGACGTCGATCGCGTCTGGGATCTCATGAAAAAGATCGGTTTCGCGATGCTGGTGACGCGCGACGGCGACAAGCTGCGCGCGCGGCCGATGAGCGCCCATCTCGATCGCGATGCCAACGCGATCTTCTTCCTGACCGACGCACGGCGTCACAAGGACGAGGAGATCGCACGCAATCCCTCGATCAATCTGTCGTTCGCCGATGCCGGCAGTCAGAAATACGTTTCCTTGACGGGCATCGCCGTCGTCTCCAACGATCGTGCCAAGATCGAGGAATTGTTCTCGACGCCGGCGAAGGCGTGGTGGGACTCCGCGGAGGATCCCAATATCCGCGTGCTCAAGGTCACCCCTGACGACGCCGAGTTCTGGGATTCGCCGGGCACGGTGATCTCCTATGTGAAGATGGCAGCCGCGGCGGTGACGAACACGCGGCCCGACCTCGGCGAGAACCGCAAGGTGTCGATGTGATGCCGATCGAGCCGCCCGAGATTCCGCCGTCAACACCGGGCACGCCGACCGAGCCTCCGCCGGGAATTCCGCCCGGCAATCCGCAGCCTGAAATCACGCCGCCGGTGCACGAGCCCGGCGAATCGCCGCGGCCCGATGAACTGCCGGGCCGCATGCCCGAGGAGATTCCATCGCGAGGACCGAACCGTCCGCTCACGCCCAATCCCGCAACGGACGCGACGTAGCCGCGCATCCTATTCAGACCGCATCACCCGCGAGGCGATTGCAACCCAGGTCTGAATGCGCAATGAACGTCATCATAGTGAGTCGATTTCCGTGCAGAAATAAATCGGGCCGCGACCGCTTCGCCCGCCACAATGCGGCCTAACGCGTAGCCGTTCATCACGCCACTTCGTCAAAGAACCTTCCGGGGAAGTTCACCACATGACCAACCTTCGTTTCGTGCTGCTTGCGACGACGGCTCTCACCGCGATGCAATTGGCCAACACCGCATCGCATGCGCAAGGCGCGTCGCCGTTCGTAGTCGCGCAGGCCCAGCCGCAAGACGCGGGTCCTGACGGAAAACCGAAGCAGCCGCCGAAGGGACCGCCGACAGCCGCGCCGCCTGCCGCACCCGCGCGCCCGGCCGCGCCGCCGCCTGC
>JAEYTQ010000788.1 GCA_023433965.1 Pseudomonadota bacterium
GAACATCACCACGGCCACAAGCATGCTCATGACCACAAATGAGCCGGTCGGCGCCGGGGGTCTCGCCGAAGGCGAGGCCGCGGCGCTGTACCGGCTGATGACCTGGCTGTCGCCGGCGTTCCCTGTCGGCGGTTTCTCCTATTCCAGCGGCATCGAATGGGCGGTCGAGGCGGGCGACATCACCGGCGTTACCTCGCTGACCGATTGGCTCGATGCGATGCTCGGCGACGGCTCCGGCTTTTGCGACGCGACGTTTCTGGTTCATGCCTATCGCGCCGCGGAAGCGGACGAGCCTGCCGCTCTGGCCGAGATCGCCGAGCTTGCCGCCGCCTTCGTTCCGTCGCGGGAGCGGCAGCTGGAGACGGCCTCGCAAGGCCGCGCCTTCATCGACATTGCCCGTGCCGCCTGGGATGCCGAGAAGCTGGATGCGATGGTTGTCGCATGCAGCAAGCCACCGGTGTATCCGGTCGCGGTCGGTGTCGGCGCCGCGCTGCACGCCGTGCCGCTGGCGCCGACGCTGCACGCCTTCCTGCATGCGCTGGTCTCGAACTGGATTTCCGCGGCCAGCCGGCTCATTCCGCTCGGCCAGACCGACAGCCAGCGGGTGCTGGTGCGGTTGGAAGATGCCGTGGCTGCGACCGCTCGTCGTGCGCTGCGTGCGACACTGGACGATCTCGGCGGCGCGACCTTCCGGGCCGATCTCGCCAGCCTGCAGCACGAGACGCAATATACGCGGCTGTTCCGGTCGTGAGCGGCGCGGCCCCAACCCATCGAGAGCGAGCGAACAACATGTCGAAATCTCACGGTCCCTTGCGTGTCGGCGTCGGCGGCCCGGTCGGATCGGGCAAGACGGCGCTGATGGACCTGCTCTGCAAAACCATGCGCGAGCGCTACGACATCGCGGCTATCACGAATGACATCTACACCAAATGGGATGCCGAGTTCCTGGTGCGCTCCGGCTCGCTGACGCCGGATCGCATCGCCGGCGTCGAAACCGGCGGCTGCCCCCACACCGCGATCCGCGAGGATGCCTCGATGAATCTCGCTGCGGTTGCCGACATGCGCGCAAAGTTTCCCGGGCTCGATCTCGTGCTGATCGAGTCCGGCGGCGACAATCTCGCTGCCACTTTTTCCCCCGAGCTGGCCGACCTTACCATCTATGTGATCGACGTGGCGGCCGGGGACAAGATCCCGTCCAAGGGCGGTCCCGGCATCACCCGGTCCGATCTCCTGGTCATCAACAAGATCGACCTCGCGCCTCATGTCGGCGCCTCGCTCGACAAGATGGAAACGGACGCCAAGCGCATGCGCGGCGAGCGTCCCTTCGTGATGACGAACCTGAAGAAAAGCGAGGGGCTCGACCGGATCGTGGGCTTCATCGAGGCCAAAGGTGGTCTGAAACCGGCGGGCTGACCGGACGCGCCCGCGCCCGCAGGCGTTTTCGCCCGTTTAACGCCTTGGGACTGCGCCGCATCCGCGGAACAAATTTCGGACACGGCGATTAACTACCTCCGGTGCCCGGGGCGAAGTCTTCCCGGCCAGACCATCGGCCGGACGGATTAAGCTTTTCAGGCGACCCAAGTTGCGTACTGATGCCACCTCCTCCATTATCACCGCCTCTGGGGTTTCCCCTGCTTCGGCCCGAGGCCGTTCGAGCGGCATCCATATGCTCCGTGTTTATTGCCGACCTCCTGCATTCGCCTGAGTAGTCGCGTGGTCAGGCTGGGTTTCATCATCGGTTTCATCGCTTTGCTCGGGGCCTTGCTCTCGGGGCTTGCGGCCTATCGCGTCCACGACCAGGAGCTGGCACTGGACCGGATCGCGCTCGCGCGTGCGATCGACATTCATGCGAGCCTCGTGCAGGACCGCCTCACCGAGCGAGAGCTGCTTGCGCGTGTCGCGTCAGGCCTGTTCCGCGCGCCATCCGTGATCAAGCCCAACATGCTCGAGCCGCTGCGCTCGGCGATCTACGCCTTCAAGACTGATTTCGTGGTGGCCGGCTGGGTCGCACGGCTGAAGCCGAACGAGCTCGAGGCGGCGCAAGCCGCCATCGCCGGCGCCGGCTTCCCGAATCCGCGGATTCGCTCCTATGATGACAAGGCGATCAATCCTGCCGACGTCACCCAGCCGATCGACGTGCTGCTGGATCTCGAACCGCGCAGTGAGGAGACCAAGGCCCTGCCGGGGCGCAGCTACGATCAGGATCCGGTTCGCGGCGCCATGCTGACGCGCGCCAGGACCGAGAAAAGATCAGTGGCCTCGGACCCGGTTCCGCTGTTGCGCGGAAACGGGCCGACCGGAATCATCGTGGCCGCGCCCGTTATTCCCGAAGGGGCGACCGAGCCGGCCGGCTTCGTGACGTTTTCCTATGAGCTGGCCTCGCTGATGCTGACCAATGACGACATGTCGCTGTTCGCGGTCGCGCTCAGGGATCCGCGCAACGAGGGCGGCGAGCTGATCGCCAATGATGAGGGCGTGGTCTCGACCCGCAGGGTGGCCGCGGACGGGTCAGCGCCGTCGGCGATCCGCACGGTCAGCTTCGGGGGGCGCGACTGGCAAGTCGCCTACTACGCCAACACGAACTCGATGCGCCGCGCCGAGCAGACGGCGATCATCGTGGCGGCGATCGGCTTTGCCATCACGGCGATGGTGTGCGGCCTGTTCGGCTATGTCGCCTACAACAATCTGCGGCTCAGCCGGGAGATCCAGGTCAGGATCGGGTTCGAGCGGCGGCTGACGGCGGTCATCGACGAACTCAACCACCGCGTCAAGAACATCCTGGCGGTGATCCAGTCGATCGTGACGCGAACGTTGCGCCACGGCTCGGACATCGACATCGCGCGCGAGCTGCTGATCGGGCGCATCCACGCCATGTCCAACGTGGTCTCGCTCCTCAGCGAGAGCCAGTGGCAGGGCGTCAAATTGAAGGGCCTGTTCGAGGCGCGCGCCATCCCGCATGCCGACCGCATCGCCGTCACCGGCCCCGACATCGCCGTCAGCGCACGCGCGGCGCAGAGCCTTTCGCTGCTGTTCTTCGAGCTCGCCTCGCATTCCGACGAGGGATTGTCGCTGGTTGGAAAGCATCCGCACATCACCGCCAGCTGGACGGTGACGGGCGAGGAGGGCGCCGAGGTTTTCCATTTCCGCTGGGAGGAGTTCAACACCAGCGAGGCGACGCGCCGGCCGGATTCCGATTTCGGCCTGATCCTGCTCGACCGCGTCGCGCCGGAGGCGTTAGGGGGGACGGCCAAGCGCTTCTTTACCGACGCCTCCTATGTCTATGAATTGACCGCGCCGATGGAGACGGTGGTCGACATGACCGAGCGCGACCGCACTGACAAAATCTCGGCGCCGGTGAGGCCGGTGCGGAGCTAGCCCTTCGGCCGCAACACGAGATCGACGAGGCTGCGCGCGTAAGCCGGCGTGACCGGTGCGATGCCGAAGACGTAGCGATAGAACAGACTGCCATAGACCGCGTCGTAGAGATCCTCGGGAGGAGCCTCGGCCAGTATGCTGCCATCCCTCTGGCCAGCGGCGATCATCCCGACCAGCGCGTCGCGGCGGAATTGCAGATAGCGCGCATAGAACAGCTCCGCCGAGCCGGTCTTTGAGATGCACTCGGAGACGACAGCGAGCTGGACCTTGCCGAACTCGCCCTGGAGTGCCTCGGCATAGGCCGCCGCATGTCGGCGCGCCCGGGCCGCCGGGCTGCCGGAGCTCGCCGGCGGCAATGGCAGCATCTGCGCGGCGTGGTGAAGAAAGGCGTCGATCAAAAGCGCCTCGCGGGACGGCCACCATTTGTAGATCGTCATCTTGGAGACGCTGGAGTGCCGCGCGATGGCGTCGATGGTGGTGGCGGCGAGGCCGGTGGTGGCCATCAGCGTATAGGCGCTTTCGAGAATGGCATTGCTGGTCTCGATTGACCTCGGCCGGCCGCGCCGGGGCGCGCTGTCCGCCTCATCACCCTCGCCCTTCGCCATCGCCACGCCGGTCCCCTCATACAGAATTCCGGCATAGCTTAGCCCCGGCCTTCGGCCTAGCGGAATCGGATCATTTCATGTTCAGGCCTGCTGCCGTAGCGCGGCAGGCAGATCCTGCCGCTTCGACCAGGCGACGTAGTAGGCGACTGCGGTCATCGCGCCGAAGCCGATCACGCTCACCGCGACCTGCATCACCACAAGATTGGGCCCGGTGATCAGGATGAGATGGCCGGCGAAGGAAAGAAACACGCCGACGCAGAACACGGCGAGCCATTCCTCACCGCATCGGACGACCGCCTGAAGCGGCTTCAGCTGCAGGCCGGGGTGATCGGCCGGGACGAGATGGGTCGCGAGGAAGGCGAGCGCGAGGAAGTGAACCACGCGATGAGGGGCGAGGTCCTCCTTGTCGGCCGGCGCGATGGTGGTGAGGAGAAGGTCCGGCAGATAGGCGGACAAGTCCGGCGAACGGCGCAACAGGGTGACCGCCAACGCGAAGACGAGATAGCTGCCGGCGAGTATCCGCAGCCATGGGAGATCGCGCAGCGCCCGCCCGGGTGCGCCGGTGACGGTGAACCATCCGCCCAGCACCATCAGCATCTGCCAGCAGAGCGGATTGAAGGTCCACTCCTGGTCCAGAGAGATCCGAAAATTCCAGCCGAACCAGCGCGTCGCGAGATACAGCGCGACCGAGGCCGCAAGCGTCACGTTCGGCCGTCGCAACAGGCCCCACAGCGCGAGCGGAAACAATGCCATCAGCGGGATCATCAGCTGCAGCAGGTCGAGGTTCAGCGGCTCTTCCTGGAGCACGAGACCGCGGATCAGGATACGGAGCGGGTGCTCCAGAATTCCGGAGATGTTGTATTCGTGGATGATCTCCGGCGCCCTCGACTGCGAGGCGACATAGGCGATGAAGTCGATATAGATCACGAACAGCACGACATAGGCGGCATAGAGCCGCCAGACACGTCGAAAGATTCGCGTCGCCGCCACCAGGTAGCCACGCTCCAGCGCCATCCTGCCGTGGATGATGGCGACGCCATAGCCCACCACGAACACGAACAGGTCCGCCGCGCCGCTGAAGCCGAAATTGCGCAGCGTCAGCAGGCTGACGACGTTGTGCGGAATGTGGTCGACGAACACCGACCAGTTGGCGATGCCGAGCGCCAGATAGAGCCTGGAATCGTGCTGGAATGCGGCGAGGTGCGCCTTGACGGACGGTTTCATTGAGTAAAATAGCTTTGGGAATCAGGATGATGCTTTTAGCGGCAACTGCCTGCCCGTCCGAGTAGCGTTTGCGTGAGGGGCGGGGCAATCGAGCTGATGCCGCAAGATTGCGCAGCTTCACGTCCATAAGAGTCGGAAAAATGCGCCCAGGCTTGAGGCGAAATTCTCTAACCCGCTCTCGCCGTTACTCGGCCGGCTCAGCCGACACCTCGTCGGCGACCCCGGCGCGGCTGACCAGGATGCCGAGGGCGACGCCGCCGATGGCAAGGATCGGCAACAGCCGCTTGACGCCGATGGCGCGAGCGATCTGCAGGCCGGTGGCAAGGAGCATCGGATCTGCAAGCATGCTTTGCGCGGCCGATTTCGCGGCGCGCTCGGCGGCGATCTGAGCCCGCTTCTGCACCTCGCGCTTGTAGCCCCAATAGGAGCCTGCCGCGGCCAGGGTCAGCAGGAAGAAGATGCCGGCGCCGGCAAGGCAAGCCTGCACCGGGCCATGGTTCTGCAGCACCCAGATGAAGACGGCGGCACAGAGGAAGCCTGTGGTCACGAGCAACGCGAAGGCGGCGCCCGCGGCGAGGGAGGTCAGCCGAACCGTCGTGCCGGTGGATGCGCTGATGCCGTCGATGATGCGCTGAAACATGGCTTGCTCCTCAATCCCCGCCAGCCGAATCGTCACGAACCCACGGCGGCGGCGTGCCGCCGCCGTATCAAATGGGCGTGGGCATCCTTAGCGGCGCCAGGCGACGCCGATCAGGAAGCCGATGCCGAGCGCCAGCCCGACGGTCGCGAGCGGTCGCTGTGTGATCGCCTCTTCCAGCGTCTCCTCGATCGAGCCGTAGGCGTCGTGCGCAGCTTCCATCATCGCACTGCTGCGCTCGCTCATGTCGTCCATCGCGGAATCCATGTTTTCGCGCGCCTGCCGATAGCCGCGGCGGGCCTGCTTGCTGGTGGAATTGGCAAAGGTATTGAGCGCATCGGTGATCTGGTCGGTGAGGGCGGCGATATCGCTTTTCACGGCTGCTACATCCTTCTCCAGGCGGTCTCGGGTGGCTTTGTCGGTCCAGTCTCTCATCCCGGCTTCGGCGTTGGTCGTGGACATCAGGAGCTCCGAACTGTTCACGGCTGAGATGGGCGGAGAACGTTTCGTCGCGGGGGAAGTTCCGTCCGTTGAAACCGGTCAGGCCTGGGGGAGCTGCGGCGAATTCTCCGGCAGCAGGTGGTCCTTCAGGATCAGGGCGACGATCAGCAGCGGCGACGACAGGAACGCGCCCATGGGACCCCACATCCAGGTCCAGAATGCCAGTGCAAGCAGGACTGCAAGCGCATTCAGCGCCAGTCGCCGGCCGATGATGGTGGGCGTGATGAAGTGCCCTTCCACGAAGGTGAGGCCGCCGAACGCGAGCGCGGCCATCAGGCCGCCGCCGATGGTTGGAAATGCGATCAGCCCCACCACGACCAGCACGGCGAACATTGCCACCGGGCCGATGATCGGGATGAAGTTGAGCGCTGCCGCCAGCGCGCCGAGCCCGGCGGGATTGGGCATTCCGGTGACCGCGCAGATCACTCCGGTGCCAACACCGACGCCGACATTGATGAGCGTGACGGTCAGCAGATAATTGCCGAGATGCACCTCGATCTCGTTCAGGATACGGAGCGTGCGCAGCCGCGCGTCATGATCGCTGAAGGTCATGATCATGGCCCGCCGCAGGTCGCGCCAGCTCGCGATGAACAGGATGAGGGTGACGAAGAACAGCACGAATTCGGTAAACGTCGGTGACAGGAATTCCAATGTCGGCTGCACCCACTCGATCTTCGGCATCTGAAAGCTCGGCAATCCTTCCGATCCACCGAGCATGGCTTGCATCTCGCGCCACAGCGCAAGCGGCCGGTCGAACACGTGCAGCTTGGCCTTCAATTGCGCGCCGAGCTCCGGCAGGTGCGTGCTCCAATCCATGATCGGAGAGGCGATCAGCGCGACGGCGAAGGCGACCACCGCGGTCCCCGCCATCACGATCAGGACGGCGGCGAGCGCACGAGGCACCCTCCAATGCTCGAGGAAGCTCGCCGCGGGCGACAGCATGGTGCCGATGACGAAGGCCATTACCACGGGCAGGAAGAACGCCCGCCCGAGATAGAGCACGGCGAGGATGGCAATCAGGAGCAGGCCTGCGAGCGCGAACGCGGTGAACTCGGTGCGCCGGATCAACGGCGGCAGCTCCCTGTCGCTCTCAGGAAGAGGTTCGCCTTCGCTGTTGCCGGAAATCAGACGTTCACTCGGAAGGACGCGCACAATATCTCTCCCGCCCGGAAACGCGATCCGCGCGTCCAATTTGCGAGGGAGAACGTATCAACGGGACGGCGGTTCCATCGCGACTTCGTGAAGAATTGCTCGCTTGACTGTGACGTCGCCGCCGCATGCCGCGCCGGAACCTGGACGCCTGCGATGGAGTTTGTTGAGCCAGCGCATCACCCTGATGCACAGATCACGGGGCAGCACATGACAAGGTTCTCAGCAGTCCGTCGCAGTCTCTTGCCGCGCGCCGGCACCACATTTGCCTTCACCACCGCTCTTCTCGCGCTGTCTTTCGGCAGCGCCAGCGCACAGACGTTCGGCTACCTGCCGACGCAGGCACCGGCATACGCGCAGGATCAGGGCTATCCTCGGGACGACCTCAACGAGGCGCCGCAGGCCGCCGACGAAGATGCCCAGCTGCCCGACCGGCTGCGCAAGCAGATCGTCAGCTTCGACAGGAGCGAGCCCGCCGGGACCATCGTCATCGATACCAACAACACGTATCTGTATTACGTGCTCGGCAACGGCCGCGCCGTCCGCTACGGCGTCGGTGTCGGGCGCGACGGTTTTACCTGGTCTGGCGTGCAAAGCGTGAGCCGCAAGGCCGAGTGGCCGGACTGGCACCCGCCCGCCGAGATGATCGCGCGACAGCCTTATCTGCCGCGCTTCGTCGCCGGCGGGCCCGGCAATCCGCTCGGTGCGCGTGCGACGTATCTCGGCTCGAGCCAGTACCGCATCCACGGCACCAATGATCCCTCCACCATCGGCAAGTTCGTCTCGTCCGGCTGCATCCGCATGACCAACGAGGACGTCGTCGACCTGTACGGCCGCGTCAATGTTGGCGCCAAGGTCGTGGTGTTGCCGAAGAACGCGCCCTTGATGGCCAGGGGAGGTGATCCCGTACGCAAGCGTCCGGCCGTGACGACGCTGCCATCGGGTCGGCAGGCGATGAACGTCGCCACGTCGGCCATGAATTAAGACTGTGCGAGGTCCCATGGCGAGACGGCTGATTGGCAAACTGGCTGGCGGAGCGGCGATTCTGGTCGTCGTTTCCACCGGGCTGGCGGTGGCGCCGTCGGCGCATGCGCAGGATTTCTTCTCGGGTCTGTTTGGTGGCTTTCGCATGCGACCGCCGCCGGAAATCCGGATGCCTTTTCCCACCGACGACATGCCGCGCTATCAGGCGCCGCGCCAGCGCGCATCCTACGGAAGCGGCACCGCCTATTGCGTCCGCAGCTGCGACGGCCGCTACTTCCCCGCCCAAGGCAATGACGCCGAGAGCAAGGCGCAGTCCTGCAAGAGCTTCTGCCCGACCTCGGAGACCTCGCTGGTCTATGGCGGCAACATCGACGATGCGACGACGGAGAAGGGAAAATCCTATTCGGATCTGCCCAACGCATACCGCTATCGCAATGAGATGGTCGCCGGCTGCACCTGCAATGGCAAGGACCCGGTGGGGCTTGCGTCCGTCAAGATCGAGGACGATCCGACCTTGCGCAAGGGCGACATCGTCGCCGGCGCCAACGGGCTCGTCGTCGCCAGCCGGAACGCCAACGATCGTCGCGGCATCGCGATGAATTTCTCGCCGCTGCCGGAATCGGTGCGCGCCAGATTCCGTCAGATCCCGGTGGTGGCAAAGGAGTAGGTGGGCCTATCGAGCTGGCCCCAGCGGATAACGGGGCCAGCGAGCAAGATCTACGAGCTTTTCCCGAAGGTTGCATCAATGGAACCTGCGTGGATGCGGCGCGTTGGTAAGGCCTATCAACCTGCCTGAAGGGGGCTCTCAATGCTGGTCGGCGTACTCGTCACCTTCCTCGTCGTCATTCTCGTGCTTTACCTCATCAACATGCTGCCGATGGACGGGCGCGCCAAGCAGATCGCCCGCGTGATCGTGATCATCATCGGCATCGTGTCGTTGCTGAAATATCTCGCGGTGTTCTAGCGACTCTCTTTCGTAGCGCGGATGACCGAAGCGACATCCAGGACGACACGACAAAGCCCCGGAAATCGTTTCGCTCATCCGGGCTACACCTCAAGACAAAAGCCCCGGCGTGAGCCGGGGCTTCGTTCGTGCTGCTTTAGTGCAGCCCCTTGAGCCAGTCGTCGACGTCCTGGCGCACCTGGTCCTTAGCCTTGCCGTAGCGCTCCTGGAGCCGGCCCTCGAGCTGCTCGCGGCGGCCCTCGATCAAGGTGAGGTCATCGTCGGTGAGCTTGCCCCACTTCTCCTTGGCCGAGCCCTTGAACTGCTTCCAGTTTCCTTCGATGCGATTCCAGTCCATGACCATCTCCCTTTGTTGATGGCCCGACAACGCGCCCCCCGCGCAGCCGGTTCCGCGGCACATCGCGACGTTTCGTCAACAAAAAGCCCCGGCGCAAACCGGGGCTTTTGACGTTCCTATGACTTCGATCAGCCGAGCGCCTTCGCTTCGCGGCGGCGCGCGGTGAGGATGTATTCGGTGTAGCCGTTCGGCTGCTCGCGCCCCTTGAAGATGAGGTCGCAGGCGGCCTTGAAGGCGACGCCGTCGAAGGCGGGTGCCATCGGCTTGTAAATGGGATCCCCCGCGTTCTGCTTGTCGACCACGACTGCCATGCGCTTGAGCGATTCCATCACCTGCGCCTCGGTGATGACGCCCTGGTGCAGCCAGTTGGCGAGATGCTGGCTGGAGATGCGCAAGGTGGCGCGGTCCTCCATCAGGCCGACGTCGTGGATGTCGGGCACCTTGGAGCAGCCGACGCCCTGGTCGATCCAGCGCACGACGTAACCCAGAATGCCCTGGCAGTTGTTGTCGATCTCCTGCCTGACGTCATCAGGCGCCCAGTTCGACTTCGACACCGGAATGGTCAGGATGTCCGAGAGCTTCGCGCGGGGGCCGCCCTTGGTCAGCTCCTGCTGGCGCGCGGTCACGTTGACCTGATGATAGTGCAGCGCGTGCAGGGTCGCGGCCGTCGGCGAAGGCACCCAGGCCGTGGTGGCACCGGCCTGCGGATGGCCGAGCTTCTGCGCCAGCATGTCCGCCATCTTGTCGGGCGCCGCCCACATGCCCTTGCCGATCTGCGCATGGCCGGGCAGGCCGCAGGTCAGGCCCATGTCGACGTTCCAGTCCTCATAGGCCTTGATCCAGGCCTGCGCCTTCATCTCGTTCTTGCGGATCATCGGCCCCGCCTCCATCGAGGTATGGATCTCGTCGCCGGTGCGGTCGAGGAAGCCGGTGTTGATGAACATGATGCGCTTGGAAGCACGCTGGATGCAGGCCTTGAGGTTGACGGTAGTGCGCCGCTCCTCGTCCATGATGCCGACCTTGAGCGTGTTCTCCGGCAGGCCCAGCATCTTCTCGACGCGGTCGAAGATCTCGCAGGTCAGCGACACCTCGTCGGGGCCGTGCATCTTCGGCTTGACGATATAGGCGGATCCCGTGCGGCTGTTCTTGACGTTGGACAGACCCTTGAGGTCGTGAATGGCGAGAAGGCCGGACACGGCGGCATCGAGCAGGCCTTCCGGGACTTCCTCGCCCTTCTCGTCCAGCACCGCGTCGGTGAACATGTGGTGACCGCAGTTACGCATCAAGAGCAGGCTGCGGCCGTGCAGCTTGATCTCGCCCTTGCCGTCCGGCGTCTTGTAGCTGCGGTCGGCGTTCAGCGAGCGTGTCAGCGTCTTGCCGCCCTTCTCGAAATCGGCCGACAGCGTGCCGTTCATCAGGCCCAGCGTGTTGCGGTAGACCAGCACCTTGTCCTCGGCATCGACCGCGGCGACCGAGTCCTCCATGTCCAGGATGGTGGAGACCGCGGCTTCCATGATCATGTCGGCGACGCCAGCCGGATCGTCCTTGCCGATCGCGCTGCTGCGGTCGATCTTGACCTCGATATGCAGGCCGTTGTTGACGAGCAGCACGGCGCTCGGCGCGGCCGCATCGCCCTGGAAGCCGGCGAACTGATCCGCGTTTTTCAGCGCGGTGGCATTGCCGCTCTTTAGCTTCACCGCGAGCTGGCCTGCGACGACGCTGTAGGCGGTGACGTCGGTGTGGCTGCCGGTCGCCAGCGGCACGGCGGAGTCGAGGAAGGCCTTGGCCTTGGCGATCACCTTGTCGCCGCGCGCCTTGTTGTAGGCCTTGCCGCTCTCGGACGGGTCGTGCGGGATCGCATCGGTGCCATAGAAGGCATCATAGAGCGAGCCCCAGCGCGCGTTTGCTGCATTCAGCGCATAGCGTGCATTGGTGAGGGGCACCACGAGCTGTGGGCCGCAGATCTGGCCGATCTCCTCGTCGACATTGGCCGTCTCGACTTTCTGAGTCGCGGGCTCCGGGACGAGATAGCCAATCTCCTTGAGGAACGCGGTATAAGCGTCGAGGTCGAACGCCTTGCCCTTGTTGGCACGATGCCAGTCGTCGATCTTGGCCTGCAGCGTATCGCGGAATGCGAGCAGCGAGCGGTTTTTCGGCCCCAGCTCCTTGATGATGGCAGCGAGCCCGGCCCAGAACGCATCCGGCGCGATCCCGGTTTTCGGGGCCGCTTCCTTGGCGATGAAATCAAACAGAACAGGGGCGATCTTCAATCCGTGGGCATCGACGCGTTTCATGATGGGCTTTCTTGTTGGAAATGGCTGTTTTTGGCTGCTTTTGACCCGTCAGCAGCAAAATGCGCCCACCCGGGGCGGCCTTCGGGGCCTATTAGCCCCAAAAACGGGGCGCTGAGAAGACCCCCAAAGGTTTGTCAAAATGTCAAGACATTGCGCCGAGCGCACCGCTGTCATTACCGCGCGGGCAGGGAATCCATCCGCGGCGCCTCCGTATTCCAACGCTGTCTCTGGAATGCTGGGTCGCCCGGCCGAGCCGGGCGACGGCAGCGGGCGATAGGCCCCCTCAAATATTCGCCGCGAGGTCCACGGCCTCGTCGAACAGCACGCCGGTGCTCTTGAGCATCCGTTCGATCGCGTCGGCGGCTTCCGCGACCGTTCGCTTCGAGGTGTCGATCACGAGCTCGGCGCCCTGGGGCGCCTCGTAGTCGTTGCCAATGCCGGTGAACGAGGCCAGCGCGCCGGCGCGCGCTTTCTTGTAGTGGCCCTTGGGGTCGCGCTCCTCGCAGACTTCAGCCGGCGTTGCCACGTGGATCTCGCGGAACGCAGCGTCGGCGATGCGGCGCGCCGCGGCGCGGTCCTCGCGTGCGGGCGAAACGGCGGCGACGATCGCGATATGCCCGTTGCGAGCGAGATGCGTCGCCACTTCGGCGAGGCGGCGGATGTTCTCGCTGCGATCGGCCGCGGAGAAGCCGAGATCGCTGTTGAGCCCAGCGCGCAGCGTGTCGCCGTCGAGCAGGATCGGCGAACCGCCCTTGCTGAACAGCCGGCGCTCCAGCGCTTTCGCCAGCGTCGACTTCCCGGACGCCGGCAGGCCGGTGAGCCAGACCACCGCGCCATTGTGCTGATAGCGTGCGGAACGCTCGTCGGGCCGTAGCGCCGATTCCACCGGCACGATGTCGACTGGCACGGCGCGCTGGCCCGCATCGACCGACAGGACGAGCCCGCCGCCCGCGATGCGTCCGGAAATCTCGATCACCAGACGGCCGGTGCGTGGGTTGTCGGTGTAGGGATCGGTGGCAATCGAACTCGACAGGGAAATGTCGATCTCGCCGACATGGTTGCGGCCGATCGCCTTGTTCTCTGAGCTCGACAATTCGCCGGGATCGACCGCCTTCTCGATCGCCACGACGGTGGCGCGGCTTTCCTTGGGGCCCGATCGCACCAGCAGCTGGTCGCCGTTGGCGAGCGGCTTGTCGTGCAGCCAGAAGATGCGTGCGCGCAGCCGCCGCGTCTCGCGCGGCGCGGTGCCGGCATGTGCGATGATGTCACCGCGCTCGATGAACAATTCGCGGTCGAGTGTGATGCCGACCGAGCGCCCGGCGCCTTGCCGTCCCGCAAGCGGGGTCGCCGGCCAGCTCTCGACCGTCTTGATCCTGGCGATCTTGCCGGCCGGCATGATCACGATCTCGTCCC
Organism: Pseudomonadota bacterium; assembly: GCA_023433965.1. Lineage (GTDB taxonomy): Bacteria > Pseudomonadota > Alphaproteobacteria > Rhizobiales > Xanthobacteraceae > Bradyrhizobium. Next base: position 13,484 of record JAEYTQ010000788.1, read on the forward strand.
CGGCTTTTAGGCTACCGGATTCGATGCGGCCCGCGACGATGCGTCGGTCGTCGAACTTGTAGATCGCCTGCACCGGCAGACGCAGGGCCAGCGCTTCCAGCGCCCGCGCCGGCTCGAGCCGGTCGAGCGCATCGACCACGGTCGGTCCCGTGTACCAGCCGATGCGGTCGGTGCGCATCGCAACGCCGTCGCCGTCGCGCGCGGAAATCGGGATCACGGCCGTGGGCGTCACGCCGAGGCCGTTCAGATGCGCGGAGATCTCGTCGCTGATCTCCTTGAAGCGAGCGGCGGAAAAGTCGACTCGGTCCATCTTGTTCACGACGATTGCGACCTGCTTCACGCCGAGCAGATGCAGGAGATAGCCGTGCCGCCGCGTCTGGTCGCGCACGCCTTCGAGTGCGTCGATGATCAGCACCGCGCCGTCGGCCTGCGAGGCGCCGGTGATCATGTTGCGGAGGAATTCGGCATGGCCTGGCGCATCGATCAGCACGATGTCGCGCGAATTGGTGCGGAAGCGGATCTGCGTGGTGTCGATGGTGATGCCCTGGTCGCGCTCGGTCTGTAGCGCATCGAGCAGGAACGACCATTCGAACGGCATGCCGCGCCGCGCGCTGACGGCTTTGAGCATGTCGAGCTTGCCCTCGGGCAGGCTGCCGGTCTCGTGCAGCAGACGGCCGACCAGCGTCGACTTGCCGTGGTCGACATGGCCGACGATGACGATGCGCACTTGCGGTCGCGTGGTGCCGTTCGGGGTAGCGGGCGAAGCAGGCGTGACGATCATGTTCATGGCCGGGTCGCGTCCTTGAGGTCAGAGATAGCCGGCGACGCGCAGGCGCTCGAAAGCGTCCTCGGTCGCGTGGTCGAGCGCGCGCCCCGAGCGCTCCGGCACCTTGGTCTGTTCGAGCT
>JAEYTQ010000796.1 GCA_023433965.1 Pseudomonadota bacterium
GGTCACCGCGGAACTGGACGGCGCCACGACCAGCGAGGAGGAGGTGATGCGCTTTGCCTTGACCGAACCGTCTTCCGCCGCCCAACCGCAGGCCGGGAGCGTCAATGCTTGAAGCTTTGCGCAAGCCTGGCCGCTCGGGCATCAAGGTGGCGACGCTCGTGCTGCCGTTGCTGTTGTTCCTGATCCTCAGCCTTCTGTCCTCGACGTTCCTCAGCTTTCAGAATCTCGCCAACGTCAACAGCCAGATCGCCGGACTCCTGATCGTTTCGCTGGGACAGATGATCGTCGCCATATCCGGGGGCATCGACCTGTCGGTCGGTTCGGTCATGAGCCTGACCAGCGCCATGCTCGTCACGCTCGATCCTCAGCTGGCGCTGCCTGCCGTATTGGCCCTCGGCATCGCGGTCGGACTGGTCAACGGACTCGGCGTGACCCTGTTCAACGTCCACCCGCTCGTCATGTCGCTCGCCACCATGACCTTCCTGCAAGGGCTGGCTCTGCTGGTCCATCCGGTGCCGGGCGGCACGGTTCCGGACTATTTGAGGACGCTGGCGGTCGCGCAAGTGGGCGGCATCCCGGCGGCGTTCTTCTGGTGCCTGGCGGCGTTGGGCCTGACGGCTGCGATGCTTCACCTCACGCGGTTCGGACTTCGCATCTTCGCGATCGGCGCCAATCCGACCAGCGCTGCCCGGAACGGCGTTTCCGTCACCTGGCACAGGGTCGCTTGTTATGTGGCGTGCTCGCTCAGCGCGGTGTTGGCGGGCATCTTTCTGACCGCGAGGGTTGCCGGCGGAGACGCAACGATCGGCGCGCCCTATTCGCTCGATTCCGTCACCGCCATCGCCCTGGGAGGGGTTCAACTGGCCGGCGGCGCCGGCAGCGTCGTCGGCGTGGTCGCGGGCGTCCTCACGCTCGGGTTCATGACCAACGGAATGAATCTCGTCGGCATCTCGCCATTCCTCCGGACCGCGGCCACCGGCTGCCTCCTGCTGCTGGCGATCGGCCTGCAACGGCGGAAGGTGATCGGCGCATGACCGAGATCATGATGGCCGGAGCGCCGATATGGAGGCAGCGCTTGCGCCGGGCGGGCAGCACCGTTCGGGAGCTTCCGTTCGCCTATGCGGGCCTCGTCATCCTCCTTCTCTTGTCCTACATGATCCGTCCGGCGCTGCTGTCGCCGCTGCTGTTGCTTCTGATCGCGCGTCAGGCGGCCCCGCTCGGTATCGCCGTGCTCGGCCAATCGCTCTGCATGCGCGTCCTGTCGCTCGACCTCTCCATCGGCGGGGTCATCGTCGGCGTGAGCTATATTCTCACGAGCGGCCTGCTGCCGTTCTCCGAACCGGTGCTGCTGCTGATTTGCCTCGCCTTCGGTGCTTCGGTCGGCTTGATCAACGCGTTCTTCATCACCCGCCTGCGCGCGTCGTCGGTGATCGTGACGCTGGCCATGACCATGATCATCACGGGCGTGGCGGTGTCATTCAGCCAATTGAGGTCGCCCGGGGACGCACCCGCGCTGTTGCGCCAGATCGGACAGTTGCGGGTCGGCATCTTCCCGGTGGCGCTGCTGGTCTGGCTCGGCCTCTTGATTCCGGCTGCGGTCTTCCTGCGTGTGTCGGTGTTCGGGCGCTATGTCGATGCCATCGGCGCCAATCCGCAGGCGGCCTGGGTCTCGGGCATTCCCTACGTTCGCGTCGTGACGATCGTGCACGTGCTGTCGAGCCTGTTCGCGGTGTTTTCCGGCTTTCTGCTGATCGGCTTCGTCGGCGTCGGCAGCATGGATCTCGGCTGCGACCTGGCGCTGAACTCGCTCGCAGCGGTCATTCTCGGCGGCGTCAGCTTCGGCTCCGGAAAGGGAGGCGTGCTCGGCCCGACCGTCGCCGCCTTGATGCTGACGTTCAGCTTCAACCTGCTGACGAGTCTGGGACTTGGCGAATCCGCCAAGCTGATGCTGCAGGGTGCGATCATCGGCCTCGCCGCGGCGGCGTATTCTGCACGGCGCCAGTCCTGATAGCCTCGATCGAAACGAGAATGGATGCGGTCACGGCCGCGATGACAACAGGGAGAGATGACATGACCGATGTGATGGCTGGAGCCGAACCGTTCTTCATGCAGGGCAAGGGGCCGGCGGTCCTCGTGCTCCACGGCTTCACGGGAACGACGCAAAGCATGCGGTATCTCGGCGAAGAGCTTCACCGGCGCTTCGGCTTCACCGTGAGCGGCCCGCGCCTGCGGGGCCACGGCACCTCGCCGGACGACATGGAAACGACCGGCTATCTCGATTGGCTCGCATCGGCGGAGCAGGCGCTTCACGAGCTGGCAGGCAAGGGCAACAAGGTCTTCGTCACCGGCCTGTCCATGGGAGGCACGCTGACGCTCAATCTCGCCGCACGTTTTCCAGACATCGTGGCCGGCGCCGTTCCGATCAACGGCGCGGTCGGGATCTTCGACGGCGCGATGGCCGAGCTCGTATCGGACGGCGCGGCGCCGAAGCGTGTTCCGGGCATCGGATCGGACATCAAGGCCGCAGGCGTCAAGGAGCTGGCCTATCAGGAGGTGCCGGTCGCTTGCCTCCGGCAGGTCCATGTCCTGATCGCCGCCACCGAAAGCCTGCTGCGCAAGGTCAGCTGCCCGACGCTCGCGATTCATTCCAGGGAGGACCACGTCGTGCCGGCGGCCAACGGCAAGCGCATCGCGCAGGAGGTCAGCTCCAACGACGTGCGCCTGCTCTGGCTCGACAATTCCTATCACGTCGCCACGCTCGACAACGACAAGGACCTGATCGTCGAGCGCTGCGGGCGATTCATCTCGGAAATCGCCGGGGCGGCAGGCTAAAGCATGATCCGGAAAGGTGCGAAGCGGCTTTCCGGAGAGATCATGCGCCAGCCACAAGCCAAAGCGCGATGACGATTAATCCAGATCTCGTCGCGCTTTAGTGCGCCATTCCGCGGCCGGCGTCCTCGCAAGCACTCATGCACCGGCGGCAGGACTCGGCGCAGATGCGGCAGTGTTCATGCATCTTGGCGTGCTTCTCGCACTCGTCGGCGCACAGCCGGCATGCTGCCGCACAGGTGTGGAGCATTCGCCGGATCATCTCCTCGTCCGACCCCGTCCGGCGGGTCGCGATCCTGCCCGTGATGTTGCAGATGTCTGCGCAGTCCAGGTTCAGCCGGATGCACTGGGTGAGCGATTTCACATTGTCTTCGGCAAGACAGGCGTCTGCGCAGGACGTGCAGATCTGTGCGCAGGAGTAGCACTCCTCGATGCAACGGATGAGGGCGTCGTTGACCTGTCCGCCAACTTGCGGATGCGTGCTGATCATTTCCTGCGCGTGCATCGGGAACTCCCTTCCTGAGCGCTGCCCCCATCATCTCCAATGGGTGTCCGAAGGATTGGTTTCTCGCGGACTCCACGGCGCAGTTTCAGCCATTGCGCGCAAGGTGGCGCGAACCGGGCGGCGATTTGGAACAAATCGGATCAGCGAACGTCATCCGGCCAGCATAGGGAGCTGCCCCAGATGACCACGACGCGGAACCGGGTGCCTCTGCATTCGTCCGAAGCGGACAACCGCCGCATCAGGCGCACGATGCAGGCCAACGTGGCCTATTTCGCCGAACACTGCGACCAGATCGACGGTCGCTTGCGTGAAATCGACCGGGAGTGGGACATCGAGAGAGCCATCGAGGCCAACGCGGCGGTGCTGGGATTCACCGGCACCGTGCTGGCGGCCACCAGCGACAGGCGCTGGCTCGCGCTTCCCGCCCTGGTCACCAGCTTCCTGTTCCAGCACGCCGTCCAGGGGTGGTGCCCGCCCGTCCCGGTGTTGAGGAAACTGGGCTTCCGCACCTCCTACGAAATCGAGGAGGAACGCCGCGCCCTCATGTCCCTGAGAGGCGATTTCGGGCAACGGGCCGAAAGCGCCGATGCGGCCCTTCGCGCGTCACGAGGCACTGCCAACGCGCCCTTGCCGGCGTGATGCTTCGGCGTCGCGGCCGACACGCTGCGCGATTCGCAAAACGGGCGAAGGTCGGTACACCGGCCTGAAAAAGCACGAACCGAGCGCGACCAGTTCAGCCTTCGAACCGCCAGTTCGCCGCCACCCAGCGATAGCCGCGGTCGGTTGTCCTGATGTGGCCGATGCCCGGAAACGGGAAATGAAACCCGAGCACCGGGATGCGGTCCGTCGCGGCGCGGTCGAACAGGCGCCTGCGCGATTGCAGGGCGGTATCAGGGTCGAGATCGGGGCCGGGGCGCCAGGCATTGTCGATGTTGAGCAGCGGGCTATAGGCGGCATCGGACGTGATCAGCAATGCGTGCGCACCGGAATGCACCAGGATCGCCGACATGCCCGGCGTGTGGCCGCTGGCGGCGATCGTCGTGATGCCCGGCAGCACTTCGCTGCCCGGCCGGTACAGCACGGCAGCCTTGGCGACCGGCGCCACGCTGCGCTTGATATTGGCGATGAAGGCGCGCCGGAAGTCTTCCGGCATCGGCAGCCGCGACAGGTCCGGCTCGCCGCGGATGAAGAACGCAAAATCGTCCTCGGGAATGTAGACGGCCGCCTTCGGAAAGGCGCTCGATCCGTCGGGGCGGCTGAGATTGCCGACGTGATCGGGATGGGTGTGCGTGATCACGATGGCGTCAATCTGTTCTGGCTCTACGCCGATCGCCGCCAGATTGCGGAACAGATGTCCGCCGTCGGGGCCGAGCGTTTGCGCGGCACCCGCCTCGATCAGGATTCTCCTGTCCCCGATTTCCAGCAGAAGCGTGTTCAGGTTGAGCCTGAAGCTGTCGGTCGGCAGGAACGCATCGCTCCGCGTCCTGCCGAGCTCCTCCGCCGGAGCATTGGAGGCGTAGATGCGCGGATTGCCGCTCAGCGTGCCGTCGCTGACCACGGTTGCCTTGATGTCGCCGATCCGAAAACTGTAGTGGCCGGAATTGGTCTTGGGCACCTGCGTTTGCGCGATCGCTGCCGGCATGCCCAGCAGCGGCGTCATCGCTGCGGCCGTACTGCCGGCGAGCAGGAGGCGGCGACTGATGTTCGGATGGGACGGCATGACGGCTTCTCCGGCGTAGCGGCGATGGAAGGCTGTGTACGTCGATCTGGCGTCATCCACAAATATCATGATAGAATTCACGTTATGCGTTCAGTGGATTTGGCGAAGGTCGACCTCAACCTGCTGGTGGTGCTGCATGCGCTGCTCGAGACCGGCAGCGTCACCCGCGCCGCCGAGCGCCTCGGCAGCAGCCAACCGGCGGTCAGCCGTGCGCTGGCAAAGCTGCGGCGGCTGTTCGGCGACCGGCTGATGGTGAAGGCGGCCAGCGGCATGATGCCGACGCTGCGCGCCGAGGCGATGCGCGAGCCGCTGGCCACTCTGCTCGGCGGCGTCGAGACGTTTCTCCACAAGCCGAAATTCGATCCTTCCGCCACCGACCGCGTCTTTCGCATCGCGACCACCGATTATGGAGCGCTCGCCATCCTGCCGAATGCCGCCGCCCGCTTTGCGCGCGAGGCACCCGGTGCGGCGATCGAAATCGTCGGCTTTTCGCGCGATGTGTTTCGCATGCTCGCCGACGGCCAGGTCGATTTCGTGCTGTATGCCGACAATCCGGTATCCGGCTCGTTTCGGGCGCGCGAGCTGTTCCGCGAAAGTTTCGTGACGCTGGTCCGGCAAGGGCATCCTTTGCTCGAGCAGATGCGCGGGG
>JAEYTQ010000096.1 GCA_023433965.1 Pseudomonadota bacterium
CCTTCAAATCTTCCTTGGCGTAGTTCAGCGTCAGCTCGGCGCCGTGCGCCTTGGCGAATTCCAGCTTCTCGTCCGACGAGGCGCAGGCGATCACCTTCAGGCCCATCAGCTTGCCGAGCTCGCACGCCGCAAGTCCGGTGCCACCGGCCGCACCCAGCACCGCGAGCGTCTCCCCACGCTTCAGGCTGGCGCGATCCTCCAGCGCATGCAGCGCGGTGCCGTAGATGATGATGATGCCGGCCGCACGGTCGTAATCGAGATTGTCGGGGATCTTCACGATCGACGCCGCCGGCAGCGCGATCTTCTCGCGCGCACCGTTGTGGCCGCAGGAGGCGACGACGCGATCGCCGACCTTCAAATCGGTGACGCCCGCGCCGACGCTCTCGATCACGCCCGCGACTTCCGCGGCCGGCGAAAACGGGAACGGCGGCTTGATCTGGTACTTGCCCTGAATCATCAGGATGTCGAAGAAGTTCAGCGCCGCCGCCTTGATCGCGATCACGGCTTCGCCGGGACCGGCCACCGGATCCGGCACATCGGTGAGCACGAGATCGTCGGGCTGGCAATATTGCGAGCAGAGGATGGCTTTCATGGCGGCACCTGAAGCGTTTCGAGTGGAATTATAGTTGGCCCGGTTTTGCCGGATTTAGTGCGGATGGACAATCCGGATTCTTTGCGCGAGCGGCGCGACGGCCTATCCTCCCGCCATTGGCAATAGCGAGGATTCAAACGATGTTTGAAACAGGCCTGCTCGAGCATAAGCGCATCCTCGTCACCGGCGGCGGTTCGGGCCTCGGCGCCGCGATGGGCCGACGTTTCCTCGAGCTCGGCGGCGAGCTCGTGATCTGCGGCCGCAACCGCGACCGGCTCGAGGCGACGGCGAGCGAGATGCGCGAACGGATGGGCGGCAAGGTCACGACCATCGCCTGCGACATTCGCGATGGTGCCGCGGTCGACAGCATGATGGACGCGATCTGGCGCGAGGCGCCGCTCGACATCCTCGTCAACAATGCAGCGGCCACCTTCATCGCGCAGAGCGAGCACCTCTCCTTCCGCGCCGCCGACGCCATCCTCGCGCCGACGCTGCATGGCGCAATGTATTGCACGCTCGCCGCCGGCCGGCGCTGGATCGAGGGCAGGCACCGCGGCGTCGTGTTGTCGATCCTCTCGACCTCCACCATCACCGGCCGCGCCTTCACGGTCCCGTCGGCGATGGCGAAGTCGGCGCTGCTGGCGATGACCAGGAGCCTTGCGGTGGAATGGGGCCCGAAGGGCATCCGCACCGTCGCGATCGCACCGGGCCCGTTCCCCACGGCGGGCGCCACCGGCCAGCTCCGCCCCGAGGGCCGTGACGACAGCTGGACCGCGCGCAATCCGCTCGGGCGCACCGGCGAGCACGGCGAGCTTGCCGATCTCGCCAGCTTCCTGGTCTCGGACCGCGCGGGCTACATCAATGGCGAGATGGTGGCGATCGACGGCGGCGCGCATCTGCGCAGTTCCGGCGCCGAGGATTTGCTCGGCTGGACCGACTCGCAATGGGCCGCGCAGCGCGCCGCCCGATCCAAGGCCTAGCCGCCAACGATTCCTCTAACTGCCTTCCCAAATTGGACTTTCCCGGCTATCCCTGCCGGGGACAAAGCGCGGCCGGGCCATCTTCCAGTCACAATATTGAGGGAACCACTCCAGCATGTGGCGGGTGCTGATTTTAGCTTTGATGACCGGCGTCGTGGCGGGGGGAATCGTCGATTCCGCGGGCGCGCAGACGGCGCAGCCGGCGCCCAAAGCTGCTCCAAAAGCGGCTGCGCCGGCCGCCCCTGCGGCGGCGAAGTCGGCTGCGAAGCCCGAGAGCAAGCCGTCAGCTCCGCCCGCTTCGGTTGCCGGTGGCGCGGAGCCGACCCTGATCGGCCAGTTCGGCACCTGGGGCGCCTATGCGGCGACGCCCAACGGCAAGAAGGTCTGCTTCGCGCTGGCCAAGCCATCGTCCTCGAAGACCAATCCGCCGAATCGGCCGCGTGACCCCGCCTACGCCTTCGTCTCGACCCGGCCGGCCGAGAAGGTGAACAACGAAGTCTCGGTGATGATCGGCTACGCACTGAAGCCGGGCTCCGAATCGACGATCGAGGTCGGCGGCGCGTCCTATGCCATGTACACGCAGGGCGACGGCCTCTGGATCAAGAACGCGGCCGAGGAGGACCGGATGGTCGAAGCCATGCGCAAATCCGCCGATCTCGTGGTCAAGGGCGTCTCGGCCAAGGGCACGGAGACGACCGACACCTTCTCGCTGAAGGGCCTGGCCCAGGCGCTCGACAAGATCGCGCAGGACTGCAGGCGGTAGGCTGCGGGCGTTAAGGGTGCTGCCGACAAGGTCGCAATCGGCCGTTGCGGTTGCTATATAGAGCCGGTTCCAGATTTCTTCCGTCATTCCGGGATGGTCCGAAGGGATCGCGACGCGACCCTGAGGACCAGATCCGGAACTGCGAGGTTCCGGGTTCGATGCTGCGCATCGCCCCGGAACGACCAACGATTAGGCCTCTCGATGCAAACCTTGTCCGAGCTGCACAACGCAACATTGGTGGAGAAGACTCCGCTCGAAACCTATGTGCCGCCGGCCAAGCCATCGCTGATCGGCCTGTCGCGCAGCGAGCTCGCCGATCGTCTCGGCGAGATCGGCGTCGCACCGGCGCAGCGCAAGATGCGGGTGCAGCAGCTCTGGCACTGGCTCTATTTCCGCGGCGCCCAGAGTTTCGACGACATGACCTCGGTCTCCAAGGGCATCCGCGCCGAGCTCGCCCAGCATTTCACCGTCGACCGGCCTGAAGTCGTGGCCGAGCAGATCTCCAATGACGGCACCCGCAAATGGCTGCTCCGTCTGCCGAGCGGCGACAACGTCCAGAAGGCGCACGAGGTCGAGTGCGTCTACATCCCCGAGACCGATCGCGGCACGCTCTGCGTCTCCTCGCAGGTCGGCTGCACGCTGAACTGCGCGTTCTGCCACACCGGCACGCAGCGCCTGGTGCGCAACCTCACCGCCGGCGAGATCGTCGGTCAGGTGATGGTGGCGCGCGATCGCCTGAACGACTGGGCCGACCGCGAGGACGGCACGCGCCGCGTCACCAACATCGTGATGATGGGCATGGGCGAGCCGCTCTACAATTTCGACGCGGTACGCGATGCGCTCCTGATCGTCGGCGACAACGAGGGCATCGGCATCTCCCGCCGCCGCATCACCCTGTCAACCTCCGGCGTGGTGCCCAACATCGTGCGGGCCGGCGAGGAAATCGGCGTCATGCTGGCGATCTCGCTGCATGCGGTGCGCGACGAATTGCGCAACGAGCTGGTGCCGCTCAACCGCAAATATCCGATCAAGCAGCTGTTGCAGGCCTGCCGCGACTATCCCGGCGCCTCCAACGCGCGGCGCATCACCTTCGAATACGTGATGCTCAAGGGCGTCAACGATTCGCTCGACGATGCCAAGCTGCTGGTGAAGATGCTCAAGGGCATTCCGGCCAAGATCAACCTGATCCCGTTCAATCCCTGGCCCGGCACCGCCTATGAATGCTCGGACTGGGACCAGATCGAGAAATTCTCCGAATACATCTTCAACGCCGGTTATTCCTCGCCCGTGCGCACCCCGCGCGGCCGCGACATCCTCGCCGCCTGCGGCCAGCTCAAGTCGGAGACGGAGAAGCTCTCGGCGAGGGAACGCCAGGCGCTGCGTGCCATGGCAATGACGGACTAGCGGATGCGTGCCCGTGCTCTCGCCTCCTTGTCATTGCGAGCGCAGCAAAGCAATCCAGGGTCTTTCTGCAGTGACAGTCTGGATTGCTTCGTCGCATTGCTCCTCGCAATGAGGGTGAGAGCGACGTCATGTCCCTGATCGGCCGCCTCGTCGTCATCTTCATCGGCTTTCTCGTCGCATGCTTCGTCGGCGGCATGATCATCGTCTTCGCGCTGCTGTTTCCGGAATTTTCCGATCTCGGTGCCGGCCCCGTCGATCAGGGGACGATCGACATCCTGCTCGGTTTCGGCTTCATCTTCGTGTCGGGCTTCGCGCTTGTGCCGGCAGCGGTGATCGTCGCGATCACGGAGGCGCTCTACATCCGCAGCGCGCTGGCTTACGCTGTCGGCGGGGGCGTCGTGGGGCTGGCCTGCTATCTCGGGCTCGTTCCCTTTCACCCCGACACGTTCCAGTTCGAGGGCATCGTGCGGCGACATCTGGAGATCATGACCGGCGCGGGCATCGCGGCCGGAATGGTCTATTGGCTGATCTCCGGCCGCAATGCGGGTGCCTGGCGCGAGCCGCCGCCGGCGCGGAAACCGCCGCCGCCCTTGCCGTCGCAGTCGCGTCCGGAGGCAAGGTGAGTCACGTGGTCATTCCGGGTCTGGTCCTTCGGACCATCCCGGAATGACCACGGTAAGGGTTTTCATCACCTCTCCACTCCGCTAAACCGCGCGCCATGAACCGGACTGGACTCTTCATCGCCCTGGCGCTGTGGCTCGTGATCGGCGTCGTTTTCGGCCTCTATCCCGAGCTCGATCTCAAGCTCGCATCGCTGTTCTTCGACCCCGAGACGAAGACATTTCCGCTCAAGCTGAACGGCTGGGCCGGCTTTGCGCGGGATGCGGCGATGTGGGTCGCCTGGGCATTCGCGCTGCCCTCGATCGTCGCACTCGTGGTCAAGATGATCCGGCCCGACCGGCCGCTGATGGTGCGGGGGCGCACGGTCATCTTCCTGCTGGTGACGATGGCGATGTCGGCCGGCATTCTCACGAACCTGACCTTCAAGACCTATTGGGGCCGGCCGCGCCCGGTGGTGGTGACGGAATTTGCCGGCGACCAGCACTTCGTGCCGTGGTGGGACCCGCGCGGCGGCTGTGCGCGCAACTGCTCGTTCTTCTCCGGCGAGGGCGCTACCGCCTTCTGGACGCTGGCGCCGGCGGCGCTGGCCCCGTCGGCGTGGCGGCCGCTGGCCTATGCAGGTGCCGTCGTTTTCGGCGCACTCACCAGCGGACTGCGCATGGCCTTCGGTGGCCACTTTTTCACCGACGTGGCGATCGCGGGTCTCGTGACCTTCGTCGTGATCTGGTTCGCCTACGCCCTGATTTACCGCTGGCCACGGTCGCGGTTTTCGGACGAGGCAGTCGATGCCGCCCTGACCCGGCTGGCCTTGCCTGGTTACCGGCTCCGCCAGCGCCTGTTCGGCCGCAAGACCGGCCCTGAGCCTTCGGTTTGAAGTCACTAAATGGGTGCCGAGCCCGGCGAAATTTGATATTCGCCCCGTCAACTTTCGTCCCTGACACAGCCCCTTGAGACCGATTGGAAGCCCCATGACCACGATCCTGAAAAGCCTGCCCAAGGGTGAGAAAGTCGGCATCGCTTTTTCGGGCGGCCTCGACACCTCTGCGGCGCTGCTCTGGATGAAGCAGAAGGGCGCGCGCT
>JAEYTQ010000811.1 GCA_023433965.1 Pseudomonadota bacterium
CTGACCGGCGGCGCCCTGGCCCGGCTCCAGGCCCTGACGCCGGAGGGGTTCGAGGCCCGGATCGACCTGTCGATCACCGACGACTGGCCGCTGGCGCAGGCCTTCGTCATCATTTCGGCCGTGCCGCTGGCCAAGGCCTGATGTGCGTTGTGATCTTTTTATAATTCTCTTTGAGAATCAATGTCTTGTGCAGTTTTGATGCGATCTTTGATTGCGTGGCCTCCGACAACCGTCTAAAAGTCCGCGGACGCAAATCAGCTTGGGTGAATTCGGCTTTACGCCGGAATTGGCCCTCACTATCAGAATCAGGACAATCTCCTTGCGCCGCGAACCGGTGGGCCGTTCGCGGGGGGAGGGCGCTCTGTGATCGCCGGCCGGAATTGAGAGAGCAATGAGCGTGACTTCGGGAACGAAAACTGAGAGCGGCATCGGCGAAACGATCCGGGTCGTGATCCACGCTCTCCTGATCGCGCTCGTGATCCGCACCTTCCTGTTCCAGCCCTTCAACATCCCCTCGGGCTCGATGAAGGCGACCCTGCTGGTCGGCGACTATCTGTTCGTCTCGAAATACTCCTACGGCTACAGCCACTATTCGATCCCGTTCTCGCCCCCGCTGTTCTCCGGGCGAATCTGGGGCTCGGACCCGGCCCGCGGCGACATCGTCGTGTTTCGCCTGCCGAAGGACGATTCGACCGACTACATCAAGCGCGTGATCGGTCTTCCGGGCGACCGCATCCAGATGCGGGACGGCCTGCTCTACATCAACGATACCCCGGTCGAGCGGCAGCGCATGAGCGAGTTCGTCGGCGAGGACCCGTGCGGCTCCGAAGGCGGCGGCATCTCCCGGGTGAAGCGCTGGAAGGAGACGCTGCCGAACGGTGTGTCCTACGAGACGCTCGACTGCGCCGACAACGGCTACATGGACAACACCAACGTCTATAACGTGCCGCCGGGCCACTTCTTCATGATGGGCGACAACCGCGACAACTCCACCGACAGCCGCTTCCTCGGCCAGGTCGGCTACGTGCCGCAGGAGAATCTGATCGGCCGCGCCCAGATGATCTTCTTCTCCATCGCCGAGGGCGAGCATGCCTGGATGTTCTGGCGCTGGCCCTGGGCGGTGCGCTGGAATCGTTTCTTCAAAATCGTCCGATGAAAGACGAAGCCAAGGACATCGCGACCCAACCGACCGAGGCGCAAGCCGCTCCCGAGAGCGAAGCTGCACCGAAGGCGCCTGCCAAGAAGAAGCGGGCGCGAAGCAGCAAGGCCAACGGCGCCGATGCCAACGCGGCGGTCGAGGCGCGCATCGGGCACCGCTTCGCTGACCCGAACCTGTTGATGCAGGCGATCACGCACGTGTCGGCGCTGAAGTCGGGGCGCAAGCGCGGCGACAGCTATCAGCGGCTGGAGTTTCTCGGCGACCACGTGCTCGGGCTCGTCGTCTCGGACATGCTATATCACGCCTATCCGAACGCCGACGAGGGCGAGCTGTCCAAGCGGCTTGCCGAACTCGTGCGCAAGGAGAGCTGCGCGGACGTCGCCAAGTCGCTCGGTCTCGTCGACGACATCAAGCTGGGCTCGGTCGGCTCCAGCGCCGATGCCCGCTTGCGCAAATCCATCCTCGGCGACATCTGCGAGGCCGTGATCGGCGCCGTCTACCTCGACGGAGGCCATGCCGCGGCGGCCGAATTCGTCAGGCGCAACTGGACCGAGCGCATGCACAAGCCGCGCCGACCCCTGCGTGATCCCAAGACCGTGCTGCAGGAATGGGCGCAAGGAAAGGGGCTGCCGACGCCGGTCTACCGCGAGGTCGAGCGCACCGGTCCGCATCACGATCCGCAATTTCGCGTCGCCGTCGATCTGCCGGGGCTGGCGCCGGCAGAAGGCGTCGGCGGCAGCAAGCGCGCGGCAGAAAAGGTGGCGGCCTCGGTCATGATCGAACGCGAAGGCGTTGGCGGCGGCAATGACGGCTGAATCAAGTGGCGAGGCGCCTCCTGCGACGCGCTGCGGCTTCGTTGCGCTGATCGGCGCGCCGAATGTCGGCAAGTCCACGCTGGTCAATGCGTTGGTCGGAGCCAAGGTCACGATCGTCTCGCGCAAGGTGCAGACCACGCGCGCCTTGATCCGCGGCATCGTCATCGAGAACAACGCGCAAATCATCCTGGTCGACACGCCCGGCATCTTCCTGCCCAAGCGCCGGCTCGACCGCGCCATGGTCTCGACGGCCTGGAGCGGGGCGCATGATGCCGATCTCGTCTGCGTGCTGCTCGACGCCAAGACCGGGATCGACGAGGAGGCCGAGGCGATCCTCGCCAAGGCGGCCAGCGTCAATCACGACAAGATCCTCGTCATCAACAAGGTCGACCTGGTCCAGCGCGAGAAATTGCTGGCGCTGGCCCAGGCCGCCAACGAACGCATGACGTTCGCCCGAACCTTCATGATCTCGGCGATCTCGGGTGACGGCGTCGACGACATCCGCAAGACACTGGCCGAGATGGTGCCGCCGGGCCCTTTCCTCTATCCCGAGGACCAGATGTCGGACGCGCCGATGCGGCAGCTGGCGGCCGAGATCACGCGCGAGAAGATCTATCAGAAGCTGCACCAGGAATTGCCCTACCAGTCCACGGTCGAGACCGACAAGTGGGAGGAGCGCAAGGACAAGTCGGTGCGCATCGAGCAGACCATCTTCGTGGAGCGCGAAAGCCAGCGCAAGATCGTGCTCGGCAAGGGTGGCGCCACCATCAAGTCGATCGGCGCGGATTCGCGCAAGGAGCTGATGCAGATCCTGGATGTGCCGGTGCATCTGTTCCTGTTCGTCAAGGTACGCGAGAACTGGGGCGACGATCCCGACCGCTATCGCGAGATGGGCCTGGACTTTCCCAAGGAATAACCAAGAAAAGATCGGTATCCGATGAGCCTGCCCAGCAACGTCCGGCGCTTCGAAGCGCTGCTCTACGCATCGTTGATGCTGGATGCTCTCTCGGTCGCGGTGCAGGATCGCACGCCCAATGCGGAGGTGACCGAGCAGATGATCATGACGGCGACGCTGCTCGCCGGCGCCATCATCCTGCTGCTGGTGCATCTCGTTCGGCTGGCCGCGCATGGGCGCAAGAACTGGCCGCGCTTCGTGCTGGCGGCGGCCCTCGTGCTGTCGGTGATCTCGCTCGGCCAGATCATCGGCGAGAAGGGCCTCGAGCTCGACAGCGCCATCGAGATCGTCTCCTGCGCGCTGACGACGGCGGGGCTGTACTTCTCCTTCACCGGCGACGCGCAGGGCTGGTTCAACGCGTGATGGCCTCGTGTCCCGGCCGAGGTGCAGTGCGTCAGCGCTGCGCCGCAGAGCCAGGACCCAGGAGCGCGCGGAGAGATGGGCCCCGGCTCGGCAACGCGTCGCTTGCGCGCCGCGTTTTGTCCGGGGCACGAGTGCGTGCGAGCGGCACCGGAATCCTGTAGGCTCACTCTCCATGGAATGGACCGACGAAGGCATCGTGTTGGGCGTGCGGCGGCATGGCGAATCGAGCGCCATCGTCGAGCTGTTGACGCGTCAGCACGGGCGGCATCTCGGCCTCGTCCGCGGCGGTGCCGGCGCGCGGATGCGGCCGCTCTTGCAGCCGGGGAACAGCGTCAGCGCGGTGTGGCGGGCGCGGCTCGACGAGCATCTCGGCACCTATGCGATCGAGGGATTGAAGCTGCGCGCCGCGACGCTGCTGGGATCGTCCCACGGCGTCTACGGCATCACCCATCTGGCGTCGATCGCCCGGCTCTTGCCGGAGCGCGATCCGCACGAGGAGATATTCGCGCTGCTCGAACACTCCCTCGACGATTTCGACGACATCGGCGGTGCGGCCGTCCATGTCATCCATTTCGAGCTGGCGATGCTTGCCGAGCTCGGCTTCGGCCTGGCACTGGACAATTGCGCGGTGACCGGCGAGACCAATGACCTGATCTACGTCTCTCCGAAATCCGGCGGTGCGGTATCGCGCGGCGCGGGCGAGCCGTGGCGCGACCGGCTGTTGCGCCTGCCGCCGTTCCTGCGCCAGGGTGAGACCGCGAGCGACCTCACCGAGCAGGATCTCCAGGACGGGTTTCGACTGACCGGCCTGTTCCTGCTGCGCCACGTGCTGGAGCCGCGCGGGCAGGGCCATTCCGACGCGAGGGCGGGCTTCATCAACGCGTTGCTGCGGCAGCAGGCGCGCGCGCCATTGCTGGCGCCATGATCCGCGGGCTTGGCTCCTTTTCCCGGCTTTTTGGCCGTATTCGGGCACCTTGACCCTCAAGGCGGCGGGCAGATCGATTCGCGGCTTGCCGGAATTACTTCCACGGTTTAACCGGGCGGCATGGGAAAACGAATCGTTCCGCCGGAGGAGCCGGCCGAAATCCACGATGTGCCGCTGCGTGAGGCACTGGAGGAGCGCTATCTCGCCTATGCGCTCTCCACCATCATGCACCGCGCCCTGCCGGACGCCCGCGACGGCCTGAAGCCGGTGCACCGGCGCATCCTCTACGGCATGCGCCTGCTGCGGCTCGACCCCGGCACCGCCTTCAAGAAATCCGCCAAGATCGTCGGCGACGTCATGGGCTCGTTCCATCCGCATGGCGACCAGGCCATCTACGACGCCATGGTCCGCCTCGCCCAGGACTTCTCCTCGCGCTACCCGCTGGTCGACGGCCAGGGCAATTTCGGCAATATCGACGGCGATAATCCCGCCGCCTACCGCTACACCGAAGCGCGCATGACCGACGTCGCGCGGCTTCTGCTCGACGGCATCGACGAGGACGGAGTCGAGTTTCGCGCCAATTACGATGGCCAGTCGAAGGAGCCCGTGGTGCTCCCCGGCGGCTTCCCGAACCTGCTCGCCAACGGCGCGCAGGGCATCGCGGTCGGGATGGCGACCTCGATCCCGCCGCACAACGCCGCGGAGCTGTGCGACGCTGCGCTGCACCTGATCGAGAAGCCCGACGCGAAATCCAAGGCCCTCCTGAAATGGGTCAAGGGGCCGGACTTCCCGACCGGCGGCATCATCGTCGATTCCAAGCAGGCCATTGCGGAGGCCTACACCACCGGTCGCGGCTCGTTCCGCGTTCGCGCGAGGTGGGAGCAGGAGGAGGGCGCCCGCGGGACCTGGGTCGTCGTCGTCACCGAGATTCCGTTCCTCGTGCAGAAGTCGCGCCTGATCGAGAGGGTCGCCGAGCTGCTGGACCAGAAGAAGCTGCCGCTGGTCGGCGACATCAGGGATGAATCGGCTGAAGACGTCCGCATCGTGATCGAGCCGAAGTCGAAGAACGTCGATCCAGCCCTGATGATGGAATCCCTGTTCCGGCTCACGGAGCTCGAGAACAAGATTCCGCTGAACCTGAACGTGCTGATCAAGGGGCGCATCCCCAAGGTGGTGGGGCTCGCGGAGTGCTTGCGCGAATGGCTCGACCATTTGCGCGACGTGCTGATCCGCCGCAGCAATCACCGCAAGGCGCAGATCGAGCACCGGCTGGAGGTCCTCGGCGGCTTCCTGATCGCCTATCTGAACATCGACAAGGTGATCAGGATCATCCGCACGGAGGACGAGCCCAAGCCCGAGCTGATGAAGGCGTTCAAGCTCACCGAGGTGCAGGCGGAAGCAATCCTCAACATGCGCCTGCGCTCCTTGCGCAAGCTCGAGGAGATGGAGATCCGCACCGAGGACAAGAACCTCCGCGCCGAGCTCAAGGGCATCAACGCGGTGCTCGCCTCGGAAGCCGAGCAGTGGAAGAAGGTCGGCGAGCAGGTCGGCAAGGTCCGCGACATGTTCGGACCGAAGACACCGCTCGGCAAGCGCCGCACCACCTTTGCCGATGCGCCCGAGCACGACCTCGCCGCGATCGAGGAGGCGTTCGTTGAGCGCGAGCCGGTGACGGTGGTCGTCTCCGACAAGGGCTGGATCCGCACCATGAAGGGGCACGTCGAGGATCTCTCGGGCCTCGCCTTCAAGCAGGACGACAAGCTCGGCTTTGCCTTCTTCGCCGAGACGACCTCGAAGCTGCTGCTGTTCGCCACCAACGGAAAGTTCTACTCGCTCGATGTCGCCAAGCTTCCCGGCGGCCGCGGCCATGGCGAGCCGATCCGCCTGTTCATCGATCTCGAGCAGGAGGCAGCGCCCGTCGCGCTGTTCGTCAACAAGGGCGGGCGCAAGTTCCTGGTCGCCAGCCACGAGGGCCAGGGTTTCGTCGTCAACGAGGACGATTGCGTCGGCACCACCAAGAAGGGCAAGCAGGTCCTCAACGTCGAGATGCCGAACGAGGCGCGCGCGATCACCGAGGTCATTGGCGACACCGTCGCCGTCATCGGCGAGAACCGCAAGATGCTGGTCTTCCCGCTCGACCAGGTGCCGGAGATGGCGCGCGGCCGCGGCGTGCGCCTGCAGAAATACAAGGACGGCGGCCTTTCCGACGTGACCGTGTTCGACGCCAAGGCCGGCCTGACCTGGAGGGACTCCGCGGGCCGCGAATTCTCCGCGACCATGAAGGAGCTCGGCGAGTGGCAAGGCACCCGCGCCGACGCCGGCCGCCTGCCACCGAAGGGTTTCCCGAAGTCGAACAAGTTCGGCAAGGCGATCGGGTAGGAGGTCTCGTGTCCCGGACGCGCCGCAACGCATCTTGCGTTGCTGAGCAGAGCGGGGACCCACACTACCCGGGTTGCTCCGAGAGATGGGCTCCGGCTCAGTAGCGCATCGCTGAAAGAAGCGCTGCGCTGCGTCCGGGGCACGAGGATGTGGCGCTCGCCTGTCCCCATCGCAATGACGAGAGGCGATAGCGCTTCTCTCCAGCTGACATCGAGTACCCCGCAAACGCTTGGCAGATAGGCGTGGACGCATACGTGCGGGCACGAACATTGCTTTTTGCTTGCGACTGCAAACGGTTGGTCAAGGCAAAAAGACATCCATGTTCAAACTGAAGACTTTCATTCCGGCGCTGCTCGGCCTCGCGCTGATGGCGGCGCCGGCGCATGCGGCGGGGAATCTCGTCGCTGTGCTCGAAGCGGAAATCGTCACCCTCGACCCGCATTTCTCCACCGCCTATATTTCGCGCACGTTCGGCTACATGGTGTTCGACACGCTGTTTGCGAAGGACGCTAAGGGCGACATCAAGCCGCAAATGGTGCAGGACTGGAAGGTCTCGCCCGATGGCTTGACCTATACGTTCACGCTGCGCGACGGCCTGAAGTGGCATGATGGCCAGCCGGTCACGGCGGCCGATTGCGTGGCCTCCCTGCGCCGCTGGGGCACCCGCAGCGCGCTGGGCCGTCGCATCTTCGCGATCACCGCATCGCTCGAGCCAACCGACGCCAAGACTTTCGTGCTGACGCTGAAGGAGCCGTCGGGTCTCGTCATCGACGCGCTCGGAAATCCGGTCAGCCCCGTCGCCTTCATGATGCCCGAGCGCATCGCCAAGACGCCCGGCGATCAGCGCATCACCGAGATCGTCGGCTCCGGCCCCTTCGTCTACAGCAAGGCCGATCACCGCACCGGCGATCGCATGATCCTGAGGAAATTCGCCGACTATGTGCCGCGCCCCGAGCCTGCCGACTTCCTCGCCGGCGGCAAGCGCGTCAATGTCGACACGCTCGAGGTCCGCGTCATTCCCGACGCTGCGACCGCAGCCTCCGCGCTCCAGGCCGGCGAAGTCGACTTCATGCAATACGCCCCGTTCGATCTGCTGCCGACGCTTGAGAAGAACTCCCGCGTGAAGCTGGTCAATTTCACCGGCGGCAACATGTTTGCGGGTGCCTATCGCCTCAACGCCGCGTCGAAGCCGTTCGACGATCCCGATATCCGGCGCGTGCTGTGGAAACTGGTCGACCAACGCGAAGTGCTGGATGCGCTGGGGCTCGATGCCAAATACGCCACGCCGTGCGCGACGTTCTTCACCTGCGGCACCACCTATGAGAGCAAGGCCGGCATCGAGGCCGCCGCCAAGCCCTCGATCGAAGCAGCGAAGGCCGCGCTGAAGGCGACCAAATATGCCGGCGAGCCCGTCGTCGTCATGCAGGCCAACGATCTCGAAGCGCCGCGCGTCTCGGCGCAGGTGCTTGCGGAGCGGCTCAAGGCCGCCGGCTTCATCGTCGATCTACAGGTGATGGATTGGGCGAGCGTGCTGGCGCGCCGCGCCAAGAAGGAAGGCTGGAGCGTTTACGGCGTTCACGCCGGGGGCTTCGACCTGGGCTCCCCGCTGACCAATGTCATGGTCGCCTTCAACTGCGCCGACTTCACCGGCTGGCAATGCGATGCGCGCATCACGCCCTTGATGGAAGCCGTCGCCAAGGCGCCGGCCGAGGAGGACCGCAAGAAGATCGCGGGCGAGATCCAAGCCGTCATGTACGACCAGGCCCCCGCAATTCCATGGGGCCAGTTCGCTCAGCCGGCCGCCTATCGCGCGACCCTGCGCGGTCTGATACCGTCCGCCATCCCGGTGTTCTGGAACGTTGAGAAGTAACGCGATGTACGATGTCATTGTTGTCGGTGGCGGTTCCGCCGGCGCCGCTGTTGCGGCGCGACTGTCCGAGGATCCAGCACGGCGCGTCCTGCTGCTCGAAGCGGGACGCGACTGGCGCGCCGATGAGGCGCCCTGGGAGGTGCGGACGCCCAATCCCATTCCGATCATCCACAAGCGCGAATACCAGGAGAAATGGCAATGGCCTGACCTGTTGACGCGCCGGGTGGCGGGGCAGGAGGCTCGCTTCTATTGGCGTGGCAAGGGACTCGGCGGCTCATCGATGATGAACGGCCAGATCGCCATCCGGGGCGTTGCGGATGCCTTCGACGAATGGGCGGCCAATGGCTGCGCCGGCTGGTCGGCCAAGGAGGTGATGCCGCTGTTCTCCGCGATCGAGGACGATCTGGAATTCGGTGACGCCGAGGGCCACGGCCGCGGCGGGCCGCTGCCGGTCTATCGCGCGCCGCCGGAGACATGGGGCCCGATTGATCGCGGCTTGCGTGACGCGGCGCTGGCCAGCGGCTATCCCTGGTGTGCCGATGTCAACGGCCCGGACGGCGAGGGCGTTGCCTGCTATCCCATCAACAGCCGAGACTTGCGCCGCATCACCACTAATGAAGGCTATCTCGAGCCGGCGCGCGGACGCGCCAATCTGGAGATCCGCGGCCATGCGCTGGTCGATCGGGCCTTGATCAGCGACGGGCGGGCGACTGGCGTCCGCGTTCACATCGAGGGGCAAGGCACCAGCGAGATCAGCGCGCGGCAGGTCGTGCTCTGCGCCGGCGCCATCCACAGTCCGGCCATCCTGCTGCGCTCGGGCATCGGCCCTGCCGACGAGTTGAAGGCGATGGGGATCGCGGTCGCGCGGGATTTGCCGGTGGGGCGGCACTTCTTCGACCATCCGCTGTTTCGCGCCACCATCCAGCTGCAGGAGGGGCTTCGTCCCACAGATCCCGACACGCGTCACACCAATTGCTGCGTAACCTATTCCTCTGGGCTCGCCGACGGCGGCAAGCGCGACATGATCCTGATCGCGTTCAATCACCGCGGCATTGGCAATCCCGGAGCGATCGGCGCGGGCCTGTTCAACGCCTATTCGCGCGGCACGCTCAAGCTGGCCACGACCGACCCGTCGATCGATCCCGTCGGCGAGGAGAACATGCTGGCCGATCGCCGCGACATGCTGCGGATGATGGATGCGGTGAGGCGGCTCGCGGTGATCACCTCGCAGCCGGCGCTGGCGGGCATCGCCGACTGGATCCGGCTTGGCGACAGCGATCTGACGTTGCCACAGGCCGCAGCGCTTCCGGATCACGAGCTCGATGCGGTGCTGCGCCGTGAGACTGGCGACATCCAGCACGCCGCCGGAAGCTGCCGGATGAGCGGCGCCAATGATCCCGACGGCGTGGTCAATCCCGATGGCACGGTGAAAGGCATCGCGGGCTTGCGCGTTGCCGACGCCTCGATCATGCCGTCGGACTGCCGCGCCAACACGCATTTCACGACGGTGGTGATCGGCGAGGCGATCGCGCGAATGATGATGCGGTAGCTTCCAGAACAGTGCTGTCGTGCCGGCGAAGGGGCATCCAGTACGCCGCGGTCACTCTTCTCAATCTCCACCGCGGAGTACTGGGTCGCCCGGTCAAGCCGGGCGACGACACAGAGTGTGGGCGAGCGGCTCGCGCTTCAGTTGCGAGCCAACGGGTCCGCGCGAAGCGCGGCCCGACGACGCGCACCGCGAAGCAATCCAGGATCTTCGCAGAGACAGTCTGGACTTGCCCGGGTCGGGCCGCCGCATCACCTGCAAGGCAATGTTCGGCGTTCAGATCGTCTGACCGCCCGATACTTCGATCCGTTGCCCCGTCACCCAGCGATTGTCATCGCTCAGCAGGCTCGCGACCATCGGGCCGATGTCATCGGGGACACCCACGCGACCCAGCGCGGTCATGCCGGCGAATTGCTTGTTCACGTCAGGATTGTCACGCACCAGGCCACCGCCAAAATCGGTTTCGATCGCACCGGGCGCAACGCTGTTGACGCGGATGCCGCGCGGCCCAAGTTCTCTGGCCATGCAGATTGCCATCATGTCAGCGGCGGCCTTCGCCATGGTGTAGACGGCGAAGCCGGGATAGGTGACACGCGTCAAGCCACTGCCGATCGTGACGATCGAGCCACCGTCCGCCATCAGCGGCAACACGGCCTGGGTGAGGAAGAACACGCCTTTGACATGCAGGTTCATCTGCTGGTCGAACTGAACCTCAGTGGTCTCGCCGAGCGGGGCGAAGAGGCCGTCGCCGGCATTGTGCACGAGGTAGTCGAAGCTCTCGCGGCCAAATGCCTCCTTCAGGGTCTGCCCCAGTTGTCGCACGAACGAGGGAAATCCGGCGACGTTGGCGCTGTCCAACTGAAACGCCACGGCCCGGCGTCCCAGCGCCTTGATCTCGGAAACGGCGCTCTCCGCGAGGTCCGCACGGCTGCGGTAGGTGATGATGACATCGCTGCCCTTGCGTGCGATGTTGACTGCCATGTTGCGGCCAAGGCCGCGGCTCGCACCGGTGACGATTGCAATTTTAGCCATGTGATGTCTCCTTCGTTTGACACGGCGAAGGTGGCACGCACCGCAGCACCCGAGTTGCCGGATCCTTGAGCCTTCTTGCCTATTCCTCCAAATGGCCACCAGCGTCGCTCGGGCGGCCGGTGCTACATTGGACGATCAATTCACAATGCCCAAAGTTGGAGCAGTCCGGCCGTGTCCGGTTGCCGGAGCCCACGGTTGGTATAAATTTGCGGAATGACGACCTTGCTCGAAACTGTTCGCCGCTATGCGGACTTGCATTCCGACCAAAACGGCACGGCCAGAACGCCGATTACGGGCCTGACGGCGATACGGGCGAGGACGCCGGGCCAGCTCCAATACGTGATCAACCGGCCGCTCGTTGCGCTCGTCCTGCAAGGCCGCAAACGCGTGACCATGGGAGCGCACAGCTTCGATTTCGGCGCGGGGGAGTCGCTCCTGATCTCGGCGGATGTGCCGACCGTCAGCCAGATCACCCGCGCCAGCGCAAAGGTCCCATATTTCTCTC
>JAEYTQ010000057.1 GCA_023433965.1 Pseudomonadota bacterium
GTCGGCCTGGCCCCACATTGCGCCGTTGAAGAGGACCGTCGGCGCAAGCCAGACCGAGCAGAAGGCCATGGACGCGCGCAAGGGGACTCTCGTCGCTCGCCAGACCATCTGGGCCACGACGATCGCGCAGCCGAACTCGAATACGGCCGAGATCGCCTTGACCAGCGAAAGCGGCTGGCCGAGCCCGTCGAGGCGGGCCGCAACCAACAGGAGGTAGCTGTAGAACGGCGTATAGTTCGTGAAGGCCTCGGCCAGCGCGCCGACGCCGTGATCCCGAACAAAGACATACCAGGGGATCAGGAATTGAAAGGCGTCGGGATTGGTGTGCTCCCGGGCGAGGTAACGGATCGCAAGGCCCACGGATCCGCACGCCAGCACGAGGGCGATCGCGAGCGGCGAACGCGTGGGCAACGCCTCGTCCGGACTAACGTAGCGGCCGGGCCCCGGCTGCGTGCCGATCGTCATCGTGTCCCTCGTCACGCCGTCACTCTTGACGAATTCGTGCGCGACCATCGACGATCACAGGGACTCCCCATGGCGCCAGCAGAACATGGCTTCCGGAGATCGGGACGTGGTCGATCGTTGGCGCGCTCTCGAACGGAGAGGCACCCGGAGCTTCGCGCCGGTCCATGGTGATGTCTTCAGAATCGCAATAGCAGTTGGAGCTTCACGCTCTCATCAACTTATGCGAGAAACAATTGAAGGTTGTATGAAATCCGGTTGCGCAATCGGACGATTGATCGCAGAAATATTGTTTGGTTAACGAATGCTTTAGGCAGACTGGGAGCGAGCGCTAGTCGTTGAATAAAGGCGGCGGCACGAACCCGCCGAACTCCCGCTCGATCAGCTCGGCGAGCTTGAGCGGCGTGCGGTCCTCGAGGAAGGGGCCGACGATCTGAACGCCGACGGGCAGGCCGTCTTTCGAAAGACCGAGTGGGATCGCTGTTGCCGGCAAACCGGTCAGCGTGGCGATGCCGGGCCAGGCAAGCTGGTCGGGATAGACATGATCCTTGCCGTCGATATTGATCCGGCGCTTCTCCTGCTCCGGCGAATGATCGTGCGGGTAGGCGGGGGTGGGCATGATCGGGCAGATCACTGCATCGAATGTCTTGAACAATTGCCGCCATTGCGCGCGCAGGCCGTCGCGCGCGCCCTCGTCGAGCACCCAGGCCTGGTGGCTCAAGGTCATGCCGCGCAGCCGCCCGGCCGCAAGGCTCTTGTCATCGGGCGTGAGCTGCGCCGCGCCGGCCCGCGCGCCGGCGAGGACGTCCGGCGGAAAGAACGCGCCGAGAAAGCCCATTAGCATGCGCATATAGAGGCGCGAGGCCTCGCCGAAGTCGGGAAACAGCGGGCTTTCGCGCGCCACGCTCGCGCCGGCGCGGGTCAATTGCCCGGCAAGTTTGTCGATGGCCCCGCGGATCTCGGCACTCGCGGGCAGCAGCGGATGGCCGTCGATCACCAGCAGGCGGAAGTCCTTCAGCCCGGCATGGCGCGCCTCCGGCAGCGCGAGCCTGTATCCGACCCCGAGGTCGAGCGGATCGGGGCCTGCCATCACGTCCAGCAGCAGCGTCAGATCGGCGGCACTGCGCGCCATCGGACCGATCACCGCCATATCGCGCTCCATCGGGATCGCCGGGAATGGCGGCGGCGTATGGCCGCGCGTCGGGCATAGGTTATAGGTCGGCTTGTGCGCATAGACCCCGCAATGAAAGGCGGGAACGCGCAGCGAGCCGCCGATGTCGGAGCCGAGCGACAGCGGGCCGTAGCCTGCCGCCAGTGCCGCGGAAGAGCCGCCCGACGAGCCGCCGGGTGTGCGGCCGAGATCGAATGGATTGTTCGTCGTGCCGTAGATGTCGTTGTAGCTCTGCCAATCGGCGAGCCCGACAGGCACATTGGTCTTGCCCAGGATGATGCCGCCGGCGTTCTTGACCCGGCGGATCGCCAGCGCGTCCTCGGCCGGCTTGAAATCCTTCTGCGGCACGAATCCCCAGGTCGTTGGCAGGCCGGCGACGTTGAAGGATTCTTTCACCGTCACGGGGAGGCCGAGCAGCGGCTTGCGCTCGCCGCGGGCCAGGGCGGCGTCGGCCTCGCGCGCGGCGCCGAGCGCGCGTTCGAAATCGCGCACGCAGATCGCGTTGATCTTGCCGTCGTGACGTTCGATGCGGCCAATCGCGTCCTGTGTGAGCTCGACGGCAGAGACTTTCTTCGTGCTCAGCGCGGCCGACAGCTCGACGGCGCTCTTGAAACTCCATTGCGATTTGGCCACGGCACGTCTCCTGTTCTTCTTGCCGGAGGATGATGCGCAGTTTGGCCGAATGCTGCAACGGTCGTTTGATGGAGATTGATATGTCGGCGGGACGCAATGGATGGAATCATGAGCGTTGAGTGCGGGACGATTACGCCGCCCCGATCACGATCCCCACCGCCAGCACGATGGCCCCGCCAAGCACGATCTGGAACACGGCCTGGAGGAACGGCGTGTCCATGTAGCGCGAGCGGATGAAGGCGATAGCCCATAGTTCGAAGAACACGACGACGCAGGCGATCGCGGTTGCGATCCAGAACGCGTTAGGCCAGCTGTCGGGGACGAGATAGGGCGCGGTGTGGCCGAGTCCGCCCAGCGTCGTCATCGCGCCGCAGGTGATGCCGCGCAGCCAGGGCGAGCCGCGCCCCGTGAGCGAGCCGTCGTCGGACAGCGCCTCGGCAAACCCCATGCTGATGCCAGCTCCGATCGAGGCGGCGAGGCCGACCAGGAACGTCTGCCAGTTCTGGTGGGTGGCGAAGGCCGCCGCAAACAGCGGCGCCAGTGTCGAAACCGAGCCGTCCATCAGACCGGCGAGGCCGGGTTGCACATATTGCAGCACGAACATCCGCCGGCGCGTGCGGTCCTCCTCGGCGCGCACGTCGGGCCTCAGGATCTCGTCGGTGAGCCTGGCTGCGGTGTGCTCGTGGCCCTTTTCGGCTTCGGCGAGGTCGCCGAGCAGCCGGCGCACGTTGACGTCCTCGGCCTGCTCGGCGGCCTTGGCGTAGAAGCGCTCGGCCTCGAGCTCCATGGTCTCGACTTCCTTGCGGATAGTGTCGAGCGGCAGGTTCTTGGTCAGCCAGATCGGGCGGCGGCGCAGAAAGCCCTTGACGTCCTCGCGGCGGATCGGCGGCAGATGCTGGCCGAAGCGCTGCTCGTACATTTCCAGCAGCATATGGCGATGGCCGCGCTCCTCCTCGGCCATCTGTTCGAACAGTTTTGCCGAGTCCGGGTAGCGTTCCTTCAGATCCTCGGCGAAGGCCATGTAGATGCGGCTGTCTTCCTCCTCGGAGGAGATCGCGACCGCCAGCACTTCGCGCTCGGTCAGATCGGCAAAATTCTTCACGGCAGGCCTGTTCGATCAGTTTAGAATTATTCTAAACTATATAGGAGGCCGTGGTTGGTGGGTCAAATCAGGCGGTGCGGACCCTAGCCAGGAAATCGAGCAGCAACCGGCTCACCTCGGCCGGCTGCTCCTGCTGGACCCAATGGCCGGCGCCGTCGATGAGGTGGCAGCCGAGCATGTTCGTGCACGCGCGGCTCTGCATCGCCTCGAGCACGCCCGCGCGCTGATGGGTGCCCCAGTCCTGCTTGCCCGAGATGAAGCAGGAGGGCACGTCGATGCTGCGGCCAGAGAACAGCTGCATGTCGCTGTTCAGCATGCCTGACGTGCCATAGCGATACCATTGCAGCCCGCCCTGGAATCCGGTGCGGCCATATTCGGCGGCGTAATAGGCGAGCTCGTTGTCCGGCAGCCATTGATTGGCGGCGATCGCGGCCGGCGAGGGCATTTCCTTCGCGACCGTCTCTGCCATGGTCTCGTTCAGGTCCATCACGTAATAGGTCGGCAGCTTCGCGAGCTCGCTCGCCGACCATGCCGCCAGCGGATAGGGCGTGTTGCCGGCCCAGTCGGCGCTCTTGTGATGATAATAGGCGCGCAGGAAATCATGCACGCCCTGCGGCGCGCGGTGCATGTCGGCGTTGGCCTCGCGCGTCGAATAGTACCATTGATAATGTTTTCGCGGACGCGGCAGCGCGGCGAGCTCGCGATGGACCGGGTCCTCGGCCGCAGGCGCAGCCGGCGCATCTGCGGTGTCGAACGGCAGCGGCGGCGGTCCGCCGAATGGCGCGCTCATCAACGTCACCGAACGAAACACGTCCGGCCTGATCAACGCGCACCAGGCCGCGACCGGGCTGCCGAAATCATGCCCGACCACGTCGACCTGCCTGTAGCCGAACGCCGACACCAGGCCGAGCGCGTCACGCACCAGGTTGAGGAGCGAGAAGGGCGCGAGGTCGCTGTCGTAATCCGCACTCCATCCGGTGGTGCGGCCATAGCCGCGCTGGTCCGGCGCGATCACGTGGTAGCCGGCCGCGGCGAGCGTCGGCATGATCTTGCGCCAGGAG
>JAEYTQ010000099.1 GCA_023433965.1 Pseudomonadota bacterium
CCGAATGGGTCGACGTCTGCGAGGTCAGGCCGTAGGCGGCGCCGGATAGGAAGCCTGATGCATTTGCCGGTCAGGGAGGCTAGCATGGCGGCGATGACCGACGACAAGGTGAAACGACGACTGACCACCGTGCTGTGCGCCGACGTGTACGGCTATTCCCGGCTGATGGAAGCGGACGAGACCGGCACGTTGGAGACGCTCCGCCGCTACCGCACGGCCATTGCGCGCCTTGTCGAGCGGCATGACGGCCGGATCGTGAATACCTGGGGCGATGCCGTGATCGCCGAGTTCGCCAGCGTGGTCGAGGCGGTGCAGTGCGCCGTCGAGATTCAGCAGGAAATCGCCAGCCAGGCCTCGACCCAGGCGAGCCCGATGCAGTTTCGCATCGGCATCAATCTCGGCGACGTGATGGTGGACGGCTCAGACATCTATGGCGACGGGGTCAATATCGCATCGCGATTGCAGGAGCTCGCCGAACCCGGCGGCGTCGTGATTTCGAGCTCCGTCTACGATCAGGTGCACAACAAACTTTCCGTTAGCTTCGACTGCCTCGGCCAGCGCCCGATGAAGAACATTGCGCCGTTGACCAGTTATCGGTTGACCCTGGGTCGCCAGGCCACCGAGCCCGCGAGCCATGGGATCGAGGACAGCGCAACGCCCTCCGACAGAACGCGTGCTCCCCGGATGGAGGTCATGCTCGAGCGACCCCCAAATGTCGTCTCGGATTGGCTCACGAGGCTGCCCCGCCCGCTTGCAGCGGCCCTCACGGTGTCGGCTTTCCTGATTCTGATCAATCTCTTCACCAGCCGCACGATCTGGTTCCATTGGCCCGTTGCGGCCATTCTCTTCGGTGTCGTGCTGCGGATGGTGCTGGGACAGCGGCCTCAATCGGACGGCAGAACGGAGCGCTGAGCGCGGCGGCACGACGGCACCGTCGCGGCGCGATCTTCCGGATCACACGCTAGCTCGTCAGCGCCTATTCGTCGTCCTCCTCGTAAGACCGCGGTTGCGCGGGCGGAGGCGGCGGCACGGCATTGTAGCGCGGCGGCGGCGCGGCGCGATTGCGCGGGACCGGCTGCTGCGGCGGCATCTGGTTATTGGACTGGAACACGGCGCGGCAGCCGGTGGAGAGCTGCGGCGTGTTCTGCTGCAGGCAAACCGTGATGCGGCTCACGTCGGGGATCTGATCGCTGCACAGACGCCAGACATCGGGCGTGCAGGCCATCTGCTGCTCCATGGTCCCGCGATATTCTTCGGCAGATGCTGCGCCCGGCGCGATGATGCCGCCGATCGCGAGCACGACACCCAGCGCAATCCGCTCAGTCCGCATGTCCGATCCTTCCCATTGCCGTCGATTTTCATCAATCAATGAGGCGGGACCCGGTTCTGGACCAACAACAAAATGTGAAGCGTGAGCCAGGAACCCCGGCGGCATCGCGACGGCTCAGTCCGTGGCGCCGCGGCAACAGGGCGCGAGCAAACCGGTGTCTTGCGCCTTTCGCCATAAGGCATTTCGCCTGACGCCAAGAAGCACGAGGGCGCTCCCGCTAGCAATGTGCTGCAATGAGGGCGTTTACGAAGCATCAACCATGTTCGGCAGGGCCAGGAACGCATGCCCGGCGGCGACCGTTGCCGTCCCAGGAAGTGCGCCATGGGACAACTCGCAACGATCGACGTCGCCTTGGACGAGATGCTGGTCAACCTCGCAGCGATCGTGCTGCGGCTTGCGGAGCCGGAATTGACGCGAACGCCGGAAGCGAGGCGCGCCCTGGCGCAATCCGTCCATCAGTATGCGGTGTGCGCGGCTCGCTCGAGCGATCCTCGGGTCCACGCGTTGAAGGGACAACTGGAAGAGACGCTGAAGCCGCCCTTGCGCATCGTCGCGATCGACGGCGAGAAGGTGTCGTAACCGGCACCGTCATTTAGACAAGGACGTTGAAGCCGTTCGCGCTACGCCCCCTTCACTTTCCCGCGCGTCCGCCGCTTGCAGGTTCCGGGCAGCTTCGCGGCGAGAAAATCGCCGAGCGCCTCGACGCGCGCGGGGCGCGGGCCGCCGGGCGGGGTGACGAGGTGCACGGCGCCTTCGGCCTGCTTCCAGTCCTTCAGGATCACTTCGACGACGCCGGACGAGATCGCCTCGCCGACGATGAACTCCGGCAGGTCGGCGATGCCGAGGCCGGCGATCAGCGCCGGCATCACCGCCTCGCCGTTGTTGACGCGCAGCGGGCCGCCCGGACGCACGCTGGCCTGCTCGCCGGCCGAATTGCTGTAGTGCCAGACGTTGGGCGTGGAGAGATAGGCGTAGCTGAAGCATTTGTGCTCGGCCAGATGCATCGGATGCGTCGGCCGGCCATGACGTTTCAGATAGGACGGCGCGGCGACCGTGTAGCGCGGCATGGTGAACAGTCGCCGGGCGATCAGTGACGAGTCCGGCAGCCGGGCTATCCGCACCGCCATGTCGAACCCCTCGCCGATCAGGTCGACGGTCGCATCGCTCAAATGCAGGTCGACCGAGACCTCCGGGTAGCTCTCGAAGAATTCCGGCAGCAGCGGCGCCACGGCCTTGATGCCGAACGACATCGGCACGGCGAGCCGCACCAGGCCGCGCGGCGCGACCGATTGCGCCAGCGCCTCGTTCTCGGCGGCCTCACCGTCGGCAAGCAGGCGCGTTGCGCGTTCGGCCAGCTTGTGGCCGGCATCGGTCAGCGCGAGCCGGCGCGAGGTCCGGTTGAACAGGCGTGCGCCGAGCCGCTCCTCCAGCCGCGTCACCGCCTTCGACACCGTCGCCTTGGACATCGCGAGCTCGCTCGCGGCGCCGGCAAACGACCGCAACTCCACGACTTTTGCGAAAATCGCGAGCGCCTCGAAATCGGGGAGTTTTGCCATGGAAGCGATCCAGCCTGGATGTTTTTGGAAACAATGCGTTTCAACAGTTTCTATTTCTATACCACGAGCGAGCGCTTATCCAAGGGTCAATCGCAATTGAACCGGACCACGCAGATGATCGAACTCAGACCTTTCGCAAAGCTCGGCGGCGCCGACCACGGCTGGCTCAAGGCCAAGCATCATTTCTCGTTCGCGAGCCATTACGACCCGAGCAACATGGGGCACGGCGCCTTGCGGGTGTGGAATGACGACGAGATCGCGCCGAACACCGGCTTTCCCGCCCATCCCCACGCCAACATGGAAATCATCACCTATGTGCGCGAGGGCGCGATCACTCATCGGGACAGCCTCGGCAACGAGGGGCGGACCGAGGCAGGCGACGTGCAGGTGATGAGCGCCGGCAGCGGCATCCGCCACTCCGAATACAATCTCGAGCCGACGAAGACGCGGATCTTCCAGATCTGGATCGAGCCGGCCGAGCGCGGCGGACAGCCGACCTGGGGCTCGAAGCCGTTCCCGAAGGCGGACCGCTCCGGCAAGCTGGTCACCATCGCCAGCGGCTTCAAGGACGATGAGGACGCGCTGCCGATCCGCGCCGATGCGCGGGTGCTCGCCACGACGCTGAAGGCAGGCGAAAGCGCGGAGTACGCGCCGCAGACGTCGCGGCACCTTTACCTCGTGCCTGCGGCGGGCGTCGTCGAGATCAATGGCGTGCGCGTCAACGCCCGCGACGGCGCAGCGATCCACGACGAGGAACGGCTGAAGATCACCGCACTCGAAGACTCCGAGCTCGTGCTCGTCGACGCGGCTTGAACACTACCCACACCCCAACGGAGATCCCCATGACCAAAGTTCTCGTCCTCTATTATTCCGCCTACGGCCACATCGAAGCGATGGCCAACGCCGTTGCCGAAGGCGCGCGCGAGGCCGGCGCCAGCGTCGACATCAAGCGCGTACCGGAGTTGGTGCCGACCGAGGTCGCGAAAGCGTCACATTACAAGCTCGATCAGGCCGCGCCCGTCGCCAAAATCGAGGACCTCGCCAATTACGATGCGATCATCATCGGCACCGGCACCCGCTTTGGCCGCATGGCCTCGCAGATGGCGAACTTCCTCGATCAGGCGGGCGGGCTCTGGGCCAAGGGCGCACTGCACGGCAAGGTCGGCGGTGCCTTCACCTCGACCGCGACCCAGCATGGCGGCCAGGAGACCACGCTGTTCTCGATCATCACCAACCTGCTGCATTTCGGCATGGTGGTGGTCGGCATGAACTATGGTTTTGCCGGTCAGATGAAGCTCGACGAGGTCACCGGCGGCGCACCCTACGGCGCCAGCACGATCACCGGCGGCGACGGCAGCCGCCAGCCCAGCGCCAACGAGCTCGCCGGCGCACGCTACCAGGGCCGCCAGATCGCGGAGACCGCCAGCAAGCTTCATGGCTGATGTATCCGGTTGATGCGTACCCTTGATGCGCGGCATTCCCGTTCGGGAATGCCGCTTCAACGGCTCCCCTTGCCCATCGCCCGCGCCGCGAGGGCGGCGAGCTTCGGATGGCGGCGCAAGCCTTGCGCGGCATGGTCGCGCCATGCGAAGGGCAGGCCGCGCCAGGACAGCGCCACGCTGACATCAGTCAGCGGCACCCTCTCGGCGCCGAAGCGCCGCTTGTAGTCCAAATTGCCGATGCTGAGGTCGAAACGGCGCACGCCTTGCGCATGCAGC
>JAEYTQ010000145.1 GCA_023433965.1 Pseudomonadota bacterium
CTGACGCCCGTCGGAGCGGCCCTGATCGGCCTTTCGCAGGGACAGCGGATCGAGTTCGAGACGCCCGACAAGCGGACGAGAGGGCTCACCGTTCTCGCCGTCTCCCGATAAAGGGGACTTCGACTCGAGCATGGGCTTCTCCGACAGGAACGCACCTGCGGGCGCGTTCCGCGCGCGCCCCGGAGCAGCCAGGCGGAGGCCGGCCTCGTGCAGGAACGCCTCCGCGCTCTTCGCAATTGAGGTGTCGTCAGGCACGACAACGGGAATAGCCATGAAGAACATCAGTGCCGGCCAGGTCGCGTTGTTGGTCGCTCTCGGAGCCATGTTGATCCTCACGGGCGTTTGGGGATTCTCGGTCTGGGGAGCCAGCGCCGGGGCCGAGATGGACAAGCATGGCTGGATCGCGCTTGGCCTTGGAGCCTTCTTCTCGCTGCTGGTCGGCTGCGGGCTGATGGCGCTGATGTTCTTCAGCAGCCGCAGCGGCCACGACGATGTCGCCGATCCGTTCCGCCGGCGGGATGGCGAGGACAGATAGAAGCAAGGCGTTGCCTGCGGGGCGGACGACGGCGCGCCGGCGACGGCGTTCCGCGCTCACCGTCACGATTCGCGCGCGCCAAGGGAACGGAGCGGGCAACCCGCCGTTGCTCCCGCATCCTCACCCATCAGGGAGCCCGACATGAAGATGCGTAGAACTTTCGTTGCCCTCGCGGCCGCCGGAGCGATGCTCTCGACGGCTGCTTCACCCGTGCTCGCGGCACCTCTGCCGATCGCAACTCCCGGCGCCAATTCCGGCGTGCAGGAAGTGCAGTACCGGTATGGACATGGTCATCGGCATGGTCATCGGTATGGCCACCGGCATCATCATCGCCATTACGGCACCGGCGCAGCCGCGCTCGGCGGCCTCGCAGCAGGCGCGATCATCGGCGGCGCGATCGCCAACAGCCAGGCTCAATCCAACGCCGCCTCCTATTGTGCGCAGCGCTATCGCTCCTACGATCCCGGCTCCGGGACCTATCTGGGCAACGATGGCCTCCGCCACCCCTGCCCATGACGCAAGCATGAGCCTGCGGCAGTCTTTCGCGTCGCGCGAGAGACTGCCGACGCTCGCTACGCGCTCGGCAAGCGGCGCGTGCGTCTTGATTCCGCGGACCGCCGCGCTATACGTTCCGACCATGATGTTCATCTCCACATTCTTCCCGCTGATCTGAACGGCAGAACGTCGTTCCGGCGCAGTTGCGCCAGTCAGATCAAACGGCGGCGCGACGCGTCAGCCGAACGGAGAAATGTGTGAATGCCCAAGACTGAACAGGCTGGCCTGACGCCCCGTCAGGTCCAGGACTTCATCGACGACGGATTCGTCAAGATCGAGAACGCCTTCAGCAGCGACATCGCAAGGCAATGCACGGACGAGCTGTGGGCGGATATCGGCCTGTCGCCGGATCGCCCGGAGCAATGGACCCGCCCCGTGGTCCGGGTCGGGTCCAAGGCGACGCCGCCTTTCGTCGCGGCCGCGAACACGCCGCTTCTGCACGAGGCCTATGATCAGCTTGCCGGCGAAGCACGCTGGCTCGCGCCCGGCGGGCTCGGAACCTTTCCGATCCGATTCCCCTCACCTGAAGCTCCCGGCGACGACGGCTGGCATGTGGACATGAGCTTCGGCACGGGCAACGCGGATTTCATGGAATGGCGTGCCAATGTGAAGAGCAGCGGGCGAGCACTGCTGATGCTGTTCCTGTTCTCGGACGTCGGTGACGACGATGCGCCGACGCGGATCCGGAAGGGCTCGCATGCGACCATCGCGCGGGAGCTGCTGCCCCATGGCGACGCAGGCGCAACGCTCCGGCAGCTCGCTGCTGACAACTGGGCGTCGACGACAGATTGCGAGATCGAACTGGCGACCGGCGCGGCAGGCAGCGTCTATCTGTGCCACCCGTTCCTGGTTCATGCCGCGCAACCCCACCGGGGAACGCGGCCGCGCTTCATGGCCCAGCCTCCGCTGCTGCCGAAAAGCGAGTTCGATCCGGCGTTGCCGCCCTCGCCGGTTCAGATCGCGATCCGGAGGGCTTGCGGGCTGACGGTATAGTCGGACGGCATCCGGGAGGGCTCAGCGGTCCTGGATGTCGCTGCCCGATTGGTTACGGCTGATCCTGCAAAACAGAGCTGTTCGCGGAGCCTCCTGGCGCTCCGCGCCGGCGGCGCTCGTTCCGCCCTGGCCTTCGTCCCTGATCCCTGCCGTTGCGTTCAGCTTCATGCGCTCATGGAACGTCGTGACGAAGGTCGCGTACGTTTCCCTGGCGCGGTCCGTGTCGGGATTGCGGAAAACGGAGAGCACCATCGTATCACCGCGCCGCCCTGATAGATGAAGCCGCGGCTGTTGGTTACGCAGCCCCCGGTGCCTTCGCCCGCGTCAGGTCGTTCAGGAACTGCTCCATGAGCGGCTTGTTGCCAAACCGGCGATAAGAGCGCTCCGCCTCCAACGAAAATGTCGGTTGGACCCCTACCAAGTTTACCATCGTCAGTTGCGCCGCTTCTATGTCACCCCGCCGCCCCTGCAGCGCAGCCTGGATGAGCAGGCAGTTGGCATCGCGCGGCGCCCTTACAAGGCATTCGGAGATCACGGTCGCCGACTCATCGCGACGATCAGCGGCGTAAAGAGCCTGGCCATGCACATAGGCGTAATATTCCGGCGCCATGGGATGAAGGCGACGTGCCCGCTCGGCATTGGCAACAGCGTCCGCGTAGTCCCCGAAACGGACTTGCGCTTTTGCCAATGCCATCATGCTATCCGGGTCATTGGGATTCAGTTCGACGGCGCGCTTGGCGGCCTGCAAGCCGCCCGCATAATCGCCCTGCACCGCCAGCCCGAAACTGATCACCTGATAGCCGAGCGAGAGATTGGGATCGAGGCGCACGGCCTGGCGCGCTTCGCTGAGACCCAGCTCCAGCTCATGCGCCGTCGCCCGACCATTCGACCTCCTGGCCACATCCGCGATGTAAGTGAGGGCCAAGCCCGCACGGGCGGCGGCATAGGCCGGGTCCATTTCCAGCGCGCGCTGATATAGGCCACGTGCCTCCACGAGTGCTTCCACATCCTTGACGCCATGCCGGTGTCGATGACGCGCCCGCAGGAGAAGATCGTAAGCCTGAAGGTTGTCGGTCGGACGTTGCGCGGCAGCGATGGCTTCACTTCGGCCGATATACGGCGCGAGCTGGGCGACGATTTCCGTGGTCAGCTCGCTTTGTACGGTGAAGACGTCGGCAACCTGCCTGTCGAAGCTGCGCGACCAAAGGTGCGCGCCCGATTTCACGTTGATCAGCTGCGCCGACACGCGAAGCCGGTCACCCTCGCGGCGCGCGCTGCCTTCCACCACGTAGGAAACCCCCAGCTTTGCCCCGAGCTTGCGCGTATCATTCTCTTGCCCCCGCACGGCATATGTCGAGTCGCGCGCGATGATCTGAAGCTCGGAATTCCTTGCAAGCGCCGTGGTCACATCCTCGGTCAGCCCGTCTGCGAAGTACGACTGGTCGCCGCCCATGGTCGCAAAGGGCATCACCGCAACCGACGGCCGCGGATCGGCGCGGGTCTGGTCGAAAGACAGCGCGGCCGGGAGCCGGCTGACCATCGCCGCCAGGGACAGCGGTTGGATTTGGGTGCCGATGAGCACAAGGGCAACGGCGGCGACGCCATACGACCAGCGCGCAGCGGTACCATGCAGAACGCGCGGGACTTTTCGCCAGCGAGACCACGAGGATTGCGCGCGCCGTACCCGGTAGACGTTAAGACGCTCGGGGATGTTCTTTGCGCGCCTGCGGCCCACACGCGCGAACACCTCGCCGCGATTGCGGTCTGCGGCCATGACGACAGCGCCGCTAACAAAGATGCTGCCGGGATCGGCCATCGCCTCGAGCCGAGTGGCGACATTGACGCCGT
The DNA here is from genome assembly GCA_023433965.1 of Pseudomonadota bacterium. Classification (GTDB taxonomy): domain Bacteria; phylum Pseudomonadota; class Alphaproteobacteria; order Rhizobiales; family Xanthobacteraceae; genus Bradyrhizobium. The sequence continues at coordinate 3,932 of JAEYTQ010000145.1, forward strand.
CGCCGTACATGTCGCCATTATCCTCGATGACATCGCCGAGGTTGATGCCTATGCGCAGCTCAAACGGGGCGTTGTCGAACCCTTGCTGGATAGCGGTGCCCGCATCAACGGCTTCGTTGACGCTGGGAAACATCGCCAGAAACCCGTCCCCGGTCTTCTTGAAGATGCGTCCACCATGCTGTGCGACTGTCGGTTCGATCAGATTGTCGAAGACCGTGCGCAACTCCTTATAGGTGGAGGCCTCGTTTTCGGCCATCATCAGGCTGTAGCTGACGATGTCGGCAGCCATGATCGCGGCGAGCTTGCGTTCCATCAATGGTTTCCCTGTACGGGGGCCAGGCACAAACCGGCATTGCGGACATTTGGCGCCAGCTTGAAATTAAACCTCCCAACCCGCATCCGGCTATCAACACAGCTCATATGTGCGTGAGTGATGAGACCCGTCCGCGGCGTGCAGGCGGCGGCACTCCGCGCATGCGGCTGATCCTGAGTTTCCCTGCGGGTTCCCATTGGCGGGACAGCCTTGAGCCCGGCCCGGAAAGGGCGCGTCGTCACACTTTCGGAGCCATCCACATGATGAGCGGCTGCAGCTCGCGGCGGTGAGGCCCGCGCCGGCTCAGCACCTAGCCGCCGTCACCGCCCCTGATATTCGGCCCAGCAGTCCGCCGTCTCGTAGACGCGGACCGCCCATAGCTGCGGCAGGCCCGGCTGCAACCGATCCCAGATCCAGATCGCGATGTTCTCGGCGGTCGGATTCTCCAGGCCCTCGACCTCGTTCAGGCAATGGTGATCCAGCGCGCCCATGATGTCGGCGAAGCTTTTTTCGATATCGAAGAAGTCGGCGACGAAGCCGGTGTGGGGATCGACCGGGCCGTCGAGCTGGACCTCGACGCGATAGGAATGGCCGTGCAGCCGGTGGCATCGGTGAGTCTCGGGCACGTTGGGCAGCCGATGCGCCGCCTCGAACTTGAACGCCTGCGATATCCTCATCCAGCTCCTCACACGGCGTGGCCATCCGGTCTCGACCCCGTCTGGCGACCGGATGCTGCTTGGTCCTGACCTTTCGGCGAAGAATGGCGCGCCCGGAACGATTCGAACGTCCGACCCTCAGATTCGTAGTCTGATGCTCTATCCAGCTGAGCTACGGGCGCGTGTTTCGCAAACAGCGCGGGCATGGACCCGCCAGCAGCCCCCGGCAGAGCCGGAGGGGTGCGAAAGAGCGCTCTGACTAACCGCTCTTGTCCCGATTGGCAAGGTCCGGGTTGGGGAGATTTTTGCAGGTTGATGACCGTTTGAATGTCATTCCGGGGCGATGCGCGGCATCGAACCCGGAATCTCGCCGCAAAACCTCGAGATTCCGGGTTCTCGCTTCGCAAGCCCCGGAATGACGAGATGCTGTCGGCGACCGGCCGACTACGCCCTCTGCCGCTCGTTGCGGATGGAGAGCAGTTCGACGGGGCGGTCGGGGATGACGATGCGGAAGGTGGCGCCGATGGTGCCTTCGACGAGGTGGATGTCCCCGCCATGAGCGCGGATCAGCTCGGCGGCGATGGCGAGACCAAGGCCGCTGCCGCCGGGGCGACCGGAGGTCTGGAACGCCTCGAACAGGCGTTCCCGGGTTTTCTGGGGGACCCCGGGGCCGGTGTCGGAAACCTCGAGAATGGCGACGGCGCCCTCCCGCTTTCCAGTGATCCGGATCTGCTGCGGGCCACCGTCGCCCGAGGCATGACTCTCCAGCGCCTGGGCAGCGTTGCGGACGAGATTGAGCAGCACGCGGAACAGCTGGTCGGGATCGGCGTCGACCGCGAGCCCGCGCTCGATCGCAGCGACCCAGGCGATCGAAGCGTCGGAGGCGAGACCTGCGGTCTCCCGCACCTCCATCACGACAGGCTCGATCAGGATCATGCGGCGGTCGGGCGCGGCCTCCTGGGCGCGGCCGTAGGACAAGGTCGACTGGCAGAAGGCGATGGCGCGCTCGAGCGAGCGCACCAGCTTGGGCGCAAAGCGCTGCACCCGCGGATCCGGCACGCTGGCGAGCTGGTCCGACAGCAGCTGGGCCGAGGCGAGCAGATTGCGCAGGTCGTGGTTGATCTTCGACACGGCAAGGCCGAGCGCGGCGAGCCGGCTCTTCTGATTCAGCATCGACATCAGGTCGCGCTGCATGTCCGACAATTCGCGCTCGGCGACCCCGATCTCGTCGCTGCGCTGGCTCGGCACGATGATCCCGGCCGAACTCTCGGGATTCTCGTGGAAGCCGACCAGGCTCGCGGTCAGCCGCCGCATCGGACGGACGAAGAGATATTGAAGCGCGAGATAGACGAGACCCGCGGTCAGCACCGCAATGATCAGCGCGACCACCACGAGGTTGCGGGAGAAGCGATACATCTGCTTCCGCAACGGCAATTCGTCGGTGACGATCTCGATGAATTGGGCATTGCCGACCCCGGGGCCAACGATGCGGATGGCCTGGTTGCCCGTCTCCAGCATCATCCGGAACGAGCCGGTGATGGCTTCCCAGGCCGTCATGTCGCGCAGGTCGAGGTCGTGCGCGATGGCGGTCGGAATATTGTCGCTGG
>JAEYTQ010000146.1 GCA_023433965.1 Pseudomonadota bacterium
CGATCAACGGAAGCGAACGATGCAGTCCTACATCCCAAAGCGCGCGGACCTGTCCGTGGTGTCCCTGCTGCTGGCAACTCTGACCTCTGCGGCGGCTGCACAGGAGAGCCCGCCGGACTACGCGCGATACCGCGAGGGTCTGTTCCTGCGGTACCTCAACGCCGAGGAGGGCGACTTGCGCGAGGTTCCGCGGATCGGCCTGTCCTTCGGTGAGCGGCCGATCAGGGCGGTGCTGGATTCCGGCTCGACTGGCATCGTGGTTGCCGCGAGCTTCATTCCGAATTTCGACCGTCTGACTTCGCTGGGAGAGGGCAAGCTCACCTATTCGAGTTCCGGCCGGGTCATGCTCGGACAATGGGTCGTCACACCGGTCGCTCTGGTCGGCCTGGACGGCGCGGCGGTGCAGACCGAGCCGATGCCGGTGCTTGCGGTGACGCGCGTCGAGTGCCTGCAGCACGCCCGCGACTGTACGCCGTCGGATGCACCGCGCGGGATCGCCATGGTCGGCATCGGTTACGGGCGCGAGGGCGATTTGCAGAGCCAGAGCACGCCGGAGAAGAACCCGCTATTGCGCGTGACGGGCGGCCACGGCGAACGGCGCCGCGGCTATGTGCTGACGGCGCACGGCGTCCATGTCGGTCTCACCGGAGCAAATACCAGGGGGCCGTTCTCCTTCACGAAGCTGTCGAGACAGCAGGACCGGCCCGACTGGTCGGCGACACCTGCCTGCATTTCGCTGAACGGCCGCAAGCCGCCGGCCTGCGGCACCATGCTGGTCGATACCGGCGTGTCCGTGATGTACATGAGCGTTCCGGCCGAGCAGGCGGGCGACGCGACGACATCCCTGGACACAGGCACCAATGTGTCCATCGCCGTGGGAACGGCGGAGAGGTCGAGCGAGCTCTACCGCTTCGCCGTCGACGGCGGCTCGGCGCTGGCGCCGGACCAGATTCACCTGAGGGTCTCGCCTGAGCGTACCTTCGTCAACACCAGCTTTCATCTGCTGAACGGCTTCGACGTCCTCTACGACGCCGATGGCGGCTATGCGGGCTTCCGCCGCCGCGACGCAGGCGCAGCGCGATGATCCCTTCCCATTGGAGTCCTGACATGATGCGACCAAACCTTGCGCCGGTCGGAGCTGTGGCTCTGGCCGCACTCATCGGCCTTTCCAGCTTGCCGGCGCTTGCGGCGGGCCAATTGGCCAATTCCTGGCGAACGCCGGACGGCTGGCTCACCGAGCAGCGCGTGCATCCGAATGGCGCCAGGGTCTGCTCGACCGGGAAAGCGGCGCAGGCTCCCCGTCCGTTCGGGCTGACCATCGTTCGCAGCGGACAGGAAAACGTGGTGCTCGTGGTGGACGAGGCGCAGCCGCCGACGAGCGCGGGCGACATGTCGTTCTCCCAGGCGGGAAAGACCATCGGCACGCTGCGCACGCAGGTTGCGGGACCCGCCTTTGCATCGGCCGATCCCTACGGCAGCCAGACGCCCGAGCTGATCGCGAAGCTGACCACGGCCGCACTGAGCATCGACGTGGCCGGACGGCAATACCAGGCCGATATGTCGGGCCTGCCCGACGCATTGGCCCAGCTCGCCAAATGCGAAGCCGAGCCGAACTGAGAGAGGCGGGGGGCCCCTTCGGCTACCGCAAAACGCAAGTCGCGAAAACAACCCCATGCACAGTAGCCAAGTGCTTGCCGCACAAGGGTTTCTGCGGCAGCTCTCGCCTCGGCGCCAAATTTCCCTTTGATCCGTCGGGCAAAACAGTGGCATCATGTGAATTTCGGAAAATCCGCTACGACGAAAGCCGTTGTGGCGGATCGTAGTGATCGCACGCGCGTGCGGTGCCGATGACCCCGTAATCGGACGGGATTGGCGGGCCCGTCCGCCGGCCTCGCTGCTAACGCGGAATTAATCCAGAAAGCCCACAATTTTAGGCAGTTGTGTATGGGTGCTGCGTAAACGGATCGTCGCGAGGACGATCCAGGGGCGGCTTCCTGTTGCTCGCTCCATGGGGGTCAGTGCAAATGACCGCGTCCTTCGAAACGCCAAGCTTCGCCGAAGAGCTCGACGCCGTCGCGCTTGCAGCCGCCGCAGCGGCACATGAACCCGCGGCCGCGGACGTTCCAGGTCCGATCGAGCGGCCGAACCGCAAAACCGTCCTGCTGTTGGCGGTGTGTGGCCTCGCCATCGCGATCAACGGCGCGGCGGCGATCTATACGATGCCGGCGAACCTGCCGTCGCTCAGCTTTGCCCGCCTGGCTGAACTGCTTCCGCGCCGGGAAGCACCGCCGCCGAAACCGGATCCGGTCGTCACTGCGCTGAAGGACATTCAGTCGGCGCAGCAGCAACACACCGCCTCGCTACAGGAGAACAGCCAGGCCTTGCAGCAGAACGCCGCTCTGCTGCAGCAGGATTCGCTGGTGCTGCTGTCGCTGCGGCAGAGCATCACGGATGAGCGGGTCGACGTGAAGAAGATATCGTCGCAGCTGTCCACGCTGATCGCCAAGGTGGACTCGCTTTCGCAGAATGTCATGATGTCGGACGTCACGTCCTCCATCCGGCGCGCGAATGCCCGCTATGGACTGTCCGCCGCAATGCGCAAGCGGATGGTGCGGCCCGCGAAGCCGCTCGGGCCGGTTTCGGTCGGAGGGGCGCCGTTGACCGTGCCGGCTGTTGTGGCCGGTCCCGAGAGCTGAAGGGCCGCGGAGGAGCGCTAAGCTGCTTGCTCCTCGAACGAGGTGTAGACCCGGCCAGCGGGATCGACGACCTGTACGTCCCAGCACCCGTCCTCGACGAGCTCCCTGGCCTTCTTCAGCGCCGCGGCAAGTGAAGGGCGCTTGAGGCTGACGATGCCCGCCGTGTCGAAACCCTTGATTTCAAACATGCTGGTCCTCCGGTTCTCGGGGGAAGCGTACACGTTTCCGAGGGGTTGTCAGCGGGCTTTTTGAGGGAACGGGCCAGCGAGAAACAAGCTCAGAACGCGGAAGGCCCTTCGTTCCTGCGATCTTCTCAGGCGGCCCCGCGCAACGGCAGCGCCAGTTGCAAGCCGAACGGGCGTGACGAATTGGCGCGGATGAAGGCCTCGAGCGCCGGCGACACGTCGATCCGGTCTTGGGCCGCGCGGTCAGCCAGGGCGTTGGCGATGTCTTCGGTGGCGTCGCGCGCCCAGCCCTCGATGGCGTTGAAGCCGACGATCCTGAGGGGGTAGGCATATTGCCCGGAGAGCAAGTCCCGCAGCACCGTTTCGCGGTCGGTGTCCTGCTCGTCCGTCTCGCGCCAGGCACAACCCGCCCGCGCGCCGAAATCCTCGAGAACGAGGTAGATGTCGCAATCCAGGCGGTCCAGCGGAACGATCGAGGGCGATTGACGCATACGCAACTCCTACTCCGAGGATGGAAATTGCTGCGAGAGATTATCGTTCCGCGATCAATGGCAGGTGAGAACCTGCTTCGAGGCCGGCTCGGCTCGAAGAGGGCGCCCGGCAATCGTCTGCGTCTGGCGCGCTGGCTGTGGTCGTGGGTCACTTGCCGGCCAGCGAGGTCATCGCTTCCTAAAGGCGTTCCAGCTTGAACGGCTTCTGAAGCATGATGCTGCCTGACACCGGGCGTGGAGCGGTGTGCGTGTAGCCGGTGGCGTAGATGACCGGCATGCGCGGGTTGGACTCCCGGCACTGGATGGCAACATCCCAGCCCGTCAGCGAACCCGCCAGCTTGATGTCGGTGAACAAGAGATCGGGAGCTGCTTCGGCACAAAGCTCGAGCGCGCGCTCGCCGCTGTCGGCTTCCATCACCTCGTGCCCGTGGGTCTCCAGGATGTCGACCACCACATCCCGGATCAGGTCTTCGTCTTCGGCTACAAGAACCCGCAAAATCGTCCTCCAGTCGCGCTCTTCGTCCACGACGTGAGGACCCATGCGCAAAAAACGCGGCCCCGGCGAGGTGGGGCCGCCTCCGCCAGCTCGGCTGACGAGCCAGCGAGATTGTCAAGCTGGAGCAGGGGTCTTTGTTCCTGCGTGCCTGTTGAGGCGCCGGCCTGGTTTCCAAGGCCCGGAGCGCGCATCCGCTCGCAGGCCCAGATCGCCTACGCCAGCGGAATGCAATCGACGCGCAGGCAAGGGCGGCACTGGAATGCGTGAATGGCGGGCAGAGTGAGGATGGCCGGCAGAGTGGCCAAGAACGTCATCGGCCGCCTGCACTTTGAGCAGATCAGAATAGGCGGGCTGTCTTTAGCTACGCAAACCATGGCCAGAATGCCGGGAGGGGGAGGCACAATAGGCGCATGCCGCGGGGAGTTCATCTCGGGGCGAATACTGGGGCTTATCGGAAATTGGCGGGCTTTTGCCAGCAACACGACGAGCCTACGCTAACCGGCCGCAACGCGCAGAAGGTGCGGAAGACGACGGTGCGCCTAGGCGAGGAAGCCATGGTACGTCCACTGTCACCGCACTCCGGCGCTTGTCACAGGAAGTTGAGCGCAACGTCAACACAGCCCAACGGTCCCGTTCGGCATGATCTGGAAGACGGCGATGCTTGGCTCAATTGGATCGGCGGGGGCAGGGCGGAGATTTTGGGCAATTCGCAGCCTGTGCTGATCGGAGCCCTACCGGATCACGCTGGCTCAGCCTTGCTCTCGAATAGTAACGCTACTTGATGGAAAGTGGGGG
>JAEYTQ010000147.1 GCA_023433965.1 Pseudomonadota bacterium
CCCAGAAGCCCGGATAGTAGTAATACTTCGCGACCTTGGCGAAGCCGAGCTTCTCGTCATCATAGGGGCCGACCCATTCGGCCGCGTCGATGGTGCCCTTCTCCAGCGCCGGATAGATGTCGCCGCCCGCGAGCTGCTGCGGCACCACGCCGACCTTCTGCAGCACCTGGCCGGCAATGCCGCCGATGCGCATCTTGAGGCCGGACAGGTCGGCGACGGTCTTGATCTCCTTGCGGAACCAGCCGCCCATCTGAGTGCCGGTGTTGCCGCAGGGAAAGCCGATCACGTTCGACTTCTTGAAGAACTCGTTGGCGAGCTCGTTGCCTCCGCCCTGGTAGAGCCACGAATTCTGCTGGCGCGCATTGAGGCCGAACGGCACCGAGGCAAAGATCGCAAAGGTCGGGTCCTTGCCGACGTAGTAATAGGACACGGTGTGGCACATATCGACCGTGCCGTTGGTGGTGGCATCGAGCGCCTGGAGGCCGGGGACGATTTCGCCGGCGGCGAACACCTGGATCTGGAACTTGTTGTCGGTCATCTCGGCGACGTACTTCGCAACCTGCTCGGCACCGCCATAGATGGTGTCGAGCGACTTCGGGAAGCTCGAAGTCAGGCGCCACTTCACCTCGGGCGAGGATTGCGCGATCGCCGGCGAGGCCACTGCGGTCGCCGCCGCGCCTGCTGCCGACACTTTGAGAAAATCACGTCGCTTCATCTTCAGGTCTCTCCTTGCTGGGGCGTTTTCCCCTTGACTTCTCTTCTTGCTGCCGCTCGTTCCGGCGACGCGTCAGGACCGCGTCGAACCGAAGGGGCTTGACTGCCGGGGGCCTTTAACACGGAAGCCCGGCTTGCGGAACGCGACATTGGCATGACGGGGCTCTACGAAAGTCGCATGGCCCGGAGCCTGCCGCGACAGCCGCGTTCAGGTGGCGGCGATGACACCCTTGAGCTGGTCCCGGACCTGGCCGGCGATGGCGCGGTAGATCGCCGCATGAGGGCCGTCCGGCTCGCTGTCGACGACGGGATTACCGGCGTCCGAGGTGGCGCGAATCGCCATGTGCAGGGGAATTTCGCCCAGGAACGGCACCCCGAGCTTCTCGGCCTCGTGCCGGGCCCCGCCATGGCCGAAAATGTCCGACCGCGTGCCGCAATGGGGGCACTGGAAGTAGCTCATGTTCTCGACGATGCCGAGCACGGGCACGTTGACCTTCCTGAACATGGCGAGCCCCCGCCGCGCGTCGATCAGCGACAGGTCCTGCGGGGTCGAGACGATCACGGCGCCCTTGAGCGGCACGTTCTGCGCCAGCGTGAGCTGGGCGTCGCCGGTGCCCGGCGGCATGTCGACGACCAGCACGTCGAGCTTGCCCCATTCGACGTCGCGCAGCATCTGCGTCACCGCCGACATCACCATGGGACCGCGCCAGATCATCGCGGTCTCTTCCTCGACCAGGAAGCCGATCGACATGATGGCGAGGCCGAAGCGCCGCAGCGGAATCATCTTGCGCTCGTCGTTCAGCTCGGGCTTGTCGCGCAGCCCCGTCAGGCGCGGCACCGAGGGGCCGTAGATGTCGGCATCGAGCAGCCCGACCTTGAGCCCGAGGTCACGCAGGCCGAGCGCCAGATTCAGGGCGGTGGTCGACTTGCCGACGCCGCCCTTGCCGGAGGCGACCGCGATCACGGCGCCAACACCCGGGATCTCCGATTGCCGCGCCATCGGCGACCCACCGCCCTGCGGCGGCTTGTGGGCATGGGCCGGCTGCACGCCGGGCGTACCGCGGCTCGACTGCGGGGGTGGCGGCGGCGCAGAGCCCGGCTTGCGCTCGGCGGTCAGCGCCACCATGACGGTGGTGACGCCGGGAATGGCGCGCACGGCGGCCTCCGCTTCGGCCCGGACGGATTCCCAAGCCCTCGCCTCTGCGGCATCGACATTGATCGAGAAGAACACCTTGCCGTCCGAGGCGCTGATCGCGCTCAGCACATTGGCTTGAGTGAGCGCGACCCCGCGGGGCGACTTGACCCTATTGAGGCTGTCGAGAACCTGTTGCTGCGTCACGCTCAAAGCGCATCTCCTGGAGTTGAGGATGCCCCATTAGAGCGGAAACGCCCAAAAGGCTACTGCCTGCCGATATCGCCAGCATTTTCGGCAGGCGCCGCTCCCTGCTCCCGGGCGGCCTCGTAATTGAGCTCGATCATGACCCCGTTGGGATCGTGGACAAAGATCTGCCAGAGGTCGCCGCCGGGCACCTGGCGGGCGTCGAACGTCATCCCCTTGGATGCCAGCCGCTGCTTCATGCCGTCAAAACCGCGGCTGACGAAGGCGACATGGTGGACAACGCCGGAATCCGGCTTTTGTGGCTCGGCGGTCGCAGAAATATCGACGAGGTGCACGACGGGCTTACCCTCGCTGTACATCCAGGCCCCCGGGAAGGCGAAATTCGGCCGGGCCCCTTTCTCCAGCCCCAAGACATCCTCGTAGAAGCGGACGGTCTCGGTCAGCTTCCGGGTCCGGATGTTGAAATGATCGAGGACGCCAACGCTCACGCCGCCCATGCTCTCGCTCCCTTGTTTTGAAGTCCTTGAGGTCCGCTCATCCTAGCACAGGGGGCGGCCAAACGAAGCCGTTGCCCTCCAGCCTCAACGGTTTAAGGTGCGCCCCGATCCGCCCTCACCGCGGAACCAGGCGCCCCCCGCCTGGCAAGAACCGTAAAACCCAAGCTACGGACAAGGTACCACAATGGCTAAAGTCGCTTTCCTCGGCCTCGGCGTGATGGGCTTCCCCATGGCCGGGCACCTCGTGAAAAAAGGGGGCCATGAGGTCACCGTCTACAACCGCACCGCGGCCAAGGCGAAGGAATGGGCGGACAAGTTCGGCGGCAAGACCGCACCGACGCCGAAGGCGGCCGCCGAGGGTCAGGATTTCGTGATGTGCTGCGTCGGCAACGACAACGACCTGCGCGCGGTCACGATCGGCCCCGACGGCGCGTTCGCCGGCATGAAGAAGGGTGCGACCTTCGTCGACCACACCACCGCCTCGGCCGAGGTCGCGCGCGAGCTGGATGCGGCCGCGACCAAGGCCGGCTTCAAATTCGTCGACGCGCCGGTGTCCGGCGGCCAGGCCGGCGCCGAGAACGGCGTGCTGACGGTGATGTGCGGCGGCGCGCAGGATGCCTATGCCGGCGCCGAGCCGATCATTACTGGCGCCTATGCACGGATGTGCAAACTGCTGGGGCCCGCCGGAAGCGGCCAGTTGACGAAGATGGTCAACCAGATCTGCATCGCCGGTCTGGTGCAGGGTCTGTCCGAGGGAGTCCATTTCGCCAAGAAGAGCGGCCTCGACGTCGCCGAAGTGATCGAGACCATCTCGAAGGGGGCCGCGCAATCCTGGCAGATGGAGAACCGCTACAAGACCATGAACGAGGGCAAGTACGATTTCGGCTTCGCGGTCGAGTGGATGCGCAAGGACCTCTCGATCGCGCTCGCCGAAGCCCGTCGCAACGGCGCCAACCTGCCGGTGACCGCGCTGGTCGACCAGTTCTACTCCGAGGTCGAGAAGATGGGCGGCAAGCGCTGGGATACGTCGAGCCTGCTCGCGCGTCTGCAGCGCTGACGCCCTGTTGCGCCCGGTCCAGGTCGCCGACCTCCGAACTTCGTCGCGACATCCGCCGCGACGAAGTTCTGTAAGGCGCACCAACCGAAACAATCACAGACTTCCGGGGGGAAGCCTTGTCTAGCATGATCGCCGCCATCCTTGTCGTTGTTGCGCGCCTGCTCCCGGTCGCGCTCGTGATCGTGCTGGCCTCACCTTCGCAGGCGCTCGCCGCATCGCTCGATGGCGCCAGCATCGGCCCGCAATGGGCGCTTCCATTCGCGGGCATGCTGCTGTCGATCGCGATATTCCCGCTCGCAGCGCCTCACTTCTGGGAGCACCATCAGGGCAAGATTGCCGCGATGTGGGCCATCCTGATCGTTCTGCCGCTTGCAATCTGGCACGGCCCGCTTCCCACCATCCAGTCGCTCGTTCATACCGCGCTGCTCGAATACGTCCCCTTCATTCTGCTGCTCCTTGCGTTGTTCACGGTGGCCGGCGGAATCGTGGTGCGCGGCAATCTTCACGGCTCGCCGGTCCTGAATACGCTGCTGCTCGCGCTGGGCACCCTGATCGCAAGCATCATCGGCACGACCGGCGCGTCGATGGTCATGATCCGGCCGGTGATCCGCGCCAATGACGACCGGCGTCACAATGTGCACGTGATCATCTTCTTCATCTTTCTGGTGTCCAACATCGGCGGCTCGCTCTCGCCCTTGGGAGATCCGCCGCTGTTTCTGGGCTTCCTGCGCGGCGTGGACTTCTTCTGGACAACGACGCACCTGTTCGCCCAGACCACGTTGGCCGCCTGGATACTGCTCGTTCTGTTCTTTTGCATCGATAGTTATCTGTATCGCAAGGAAGGCCGCGTCAAACCCGACCCGACCCCGGACAATCCCCTGCGGATCAGCGGCGGCATCAACTTCGCTTTGATGGGAGTCATCATCGCTGCGATCCTCTTGAGTGCCAAGCTCGACCTCGGCGGATTCGAGATTCTCGGCACGCACCTCCAGCTGCAGAACCTTCTGCGCGATGCCGTCATGATCGGCGTCGTGTTCGCATCTCTCGCCGTCACCTCGAAGGCCGACCACGACGCCAACGGCTTCTCTTGGGGCCCGATGATCGAGGTGGCAAAGCTGTTCGCCGGCATCTTCGTCACCATCATCCCCGTGCTCGCGATTCTCAACGCCGGCAAATCTGGCGCGTTTGCCTCCGTCGTGAACATGGTCACCAACGCCGACGGCACGCCGAACAATGCCGCCTATTTCTGGTTGACCGGCGTGCTCTCATCCTTTCTCGACAATGCGCCGACCTATCTGGTCTTCTTCGAGCTTGCCGGCGGCGACGCCAAGTATCTGATGACGAACGGCGCCCTCACCCTCGCCGCGATTTCAGCAGGCGCGGTGTTCATGGGCGCAAACTCCTACATCGGCAACGCGCCCAACTTCATGGTGTACGCGATCGCGCGGGGGAGCGGCATCGCAATGCCAGGCTTCTTCGGATACATCGTCTGGACCTCCGTCCTGCTGCTGCCTCTGTTCGCGTTGGTCACGCTCGTTTTCTTCAGATGAAAGGGGCCCGCGCCTCTCCACGAATTCAGGCCGAGGGCACGCGGGAATTAACGTCCGGTTAACGTAATTCTTTAGCTCCTTAAGTCAGCTCTTAAGGATTTCTTGCCAGAGATAGACAATGCAGAAGGCCCGCCTCCGGCGCGGGCAGGAATCGTGTTGCTTGATGAGTAACCCCGCTGAAAAGCCCGAGGTTGTACAGCTTCCGGCCGAACCGGTGAGCGCTCCATCGGCGAGCAGCCGAAGGGCTGCGGCGCAGCGGGTGCGCGAGGCGCGCGACAAGTTAACGTCGACCAGTGGAACCCGGCCGGCCTTCGATGCGGAAATGCTGCGGCAATACGCCCAGACGCGGTTGTCGGCGTCTTATGTCGTGATGCTGCTGGTGGTCGCCACCGGGGTGCTGTTCGGCCTGTGGATGCAGCCGATCCCGGCCGCGGCCTGGACCGTCGGCATGCTCTGCATCCACGCGGCGATGATCCGCAGTTGCCGGCGCTTCCTGGGCGAGCCCGCCTCGCCCGCAGCAACGCGCGCATGGCGGACGCGCTTCGTCGTGCTCGACCTGCTCTATGGCCTGTGCTGGATGGCGATCCTGATCCATCCCGTGCTCGACCTGGTCACGGAAACCCTGATGATGTTCCTGATGCTGCTGGTGATCGCAGTATCGAGCATGCTCGCCGCCAATCTGCCGATCGCAGCCCTTGCCGCTACTGCGCCGGTTGCGGTCGCCATGGCGCTGAGCTTTGCTACGACCGGCTCGCTGGACAACTACATCCTGGCCGCACTCGCGCTCGCTGCCGAAGGGTATTTCGTGCTGCTGGCACACCGCCTGCACTCCTCGACGTTCGCCACGCTGGAAGCGCGGGCCGAGAAGGATGCGCTGATCGGCGAGCTGGAACAGGCCAAGGCGATCTCGGACGAAGCGCGCCACCGCGCCGAGGCCGCCAACGTCGCCAAGTCGCGCTTTCTCGCACAGATGAGCCACGAGCTTCGCACGCCGCTGAACGCCATCCTCGGCTTCTCCGAGGTGATGAAGAGCGAAATCTTCGGCGCGCACGCGGTGCCGGTCTACAAGGAATATTCCGCCGACATCCACAATTCCGGCGTGCACCTGCTCAACCTCATCAATGAGATCCTCGATCTGTCGCGGATCGAGGCCGGACGCTACGAGCTCAACGAGGAAGCGGTGTCGCTGGTCGGCATCGTCGCCGATTGCCATCATTTGATGAAGCTGCGTGCCTCGAGCCGCGGCATCACCATCCACGAAGTGTTCGAGCAGGCGATGCCGCGTCTCTGGGCCGACGAGCGCGCGATCCGCCAGGTCGTGCTCAATCTGCTCTCCAACTCGATCAAGTTCACACCGCAGGGCGGCGAGATCTGGCTCAAGGCCGGCTGGACCGCCTCGGGTGGGCAATATCTCTCGGTGAAGGATACCGGCTCGGGCATCCCGGAGGACGAGATTCCGGTGGTGCTCGCTTCGTTCGGCCAGGGCTCCAACTCGATCAAGTCGGCCGAGCAAGGCGCCGGCCTCGGCCTGCCGATCGCCAAGAATCTCATCGACCTGCACGGCGGCACGTTCACACTGAAATCGAAGTTGCGCATCGGCACCGAGGTGATCGTCACATTCCCGCCGGAGCGGGTGATGAGTGCGCTAGCCCCGCTGTCGGACGACTCTCCGCCGCTCCAGCCGGAGAGTTCCGTTCTGCCGGACGAGAAACGCCGGCCGCGCCACAAGCCGATCATGAGTGCTGGCACGGGCTCTTAACGAGATGCTTGCAGAAATGTCCGACGATCCCTCACTATGTCCGAATGAGCAAAGAAACGCCGTGCGTCGCCGTCTGCATGATCGACCCCAGGACCAAGCTGTGCTTCGGCTGCGGCCGGACCTTGCCCGAGATCGCCCGCTGGCACGCCATGGAAAGCGCGGACCGGCTAGCGATCATGGCCCTGTTGCCAGAGCGCATGACGGAAGCTGGACTGCTGCCGATCGCGGGATCGCCAAAACACGTCTGATCCGCCTGCGTGCCCTTGGAGGCGCGCGATGATCCGCTTTCTGCTCGTTCTGGCCATGCTCGCCGGCACGGCAGGCGCCGTGGTCGCCTATGGCGATCCCGACCGGATCGCGCGCGCCGGCCACAAGGTGTCGCACATTTTTCGCACGCAGGCCGCCTCCCCAGCACCGGCCGTGCAGATTCCGCGCGGCCAGGGCGGTGAATTCACGCTGCGCGCGAAGATCAATGGCGTCACCGCGCCGATGGTGATCGACACCGGCGCGACCTCCGTGGTGCTGACCTGGGAAACCGCGAAGGCAATCGGGCTGCCGCTCGAGATGCTCGAATACGATGTCGACCTCGAAACAGCGGGCGGCCACACCAAGGCGGCGCGGCTCACGCTCGATCGTCTCGCCGTCGGCCATCTCGTGGAGAAGTCGGTGCCGGCCCTCGTCGTACAGCGCGGTCAGATGAGAACCAATCTGCTCGGCATGAGCTTCCTCGACCGCCTGGAAAGCTGGGGCGTGCGCTCGGACACGCTCATGCTCACCGGTTATCCCGAACTCCAGCGCAGCCCCCGCCGGTCGCGCACGGCAGTCAACTAACCGACTTACGCCGCCTCCGCCGGCACGCGGGCGCCGATCCGCGCGATCGCATCGCGCAGCACCTCAAGACCGGCGTCCGGCTTTAACCCCTGCTCGGCCAGATGACGACGGAAGGCCCGCGCGCCCGGGACGGCGTGAAATGCGCCGACGAAATGCCGCGTGATCGCATGCAGCCGCGTGCCGCGCGCAAGCTGCTGATCGATATAGGGCATCATCGCCCCGAGCGCGTCCTGCATGGAGGCGTGCGGCGTCGCCTCTCCGAAGATGGCGGCATCGACGCCGAGCAGCCGCCACGGCTCCTGATAGGCAGCGCGTCCGAGCATCACGCCATCGACATGAGCCAGATGCGCCTTGGCCTCGTCGATGCTTCGAATTCCTCCATTGATGATGACGGGCACGCCAGGCATGGCCCGCTTGAGCCGATACACGCGGTCATAGTCGAGCGGCGGAATGTCGCGGTTTTCCTTCGGCGACAGGCCGTTGAGCCAGGCCTTGCGCGCATGCACGATCAGCGCATCGCAGCCGGAAGCGACCACCGCTCGCGCAAGCTCGTCGAGCGCAACTTCAGGGTTCTGGTCGTCGATCCCAATGCGGCATTTCACCGTGACGGGAACCGAGACCGCGCGCTTCATCGCCTCGATGCACCTTGCCACCAGTTCCGGCTCCGCCATCAGGCAAGCGCCGAAGCGGCCGTCCTTCACGCGATCGGACGGGCAGCCGACATTGAGATTGATCTCGTCATAGCCGAACGCCTCGCCGATCAGCGCAGCCTGCGTCAGCTCCTGCGGATCCGATCCGCCAAGCTGAAGCGCCACGGGATGCTCGCACAGGTCGAACCCGAGCAGCCGCTGCCGGTCGCCGTGAATGACGGCGCCGGTCGTCAGCATCTCCGTATAGAGCAGCGCCCGCCGCGTCAGGTGACGATGGAACACCCGGCAATGCCGGTCGGTCCAGTCCATCATGGGCGCAACCATAAATCTATGCTGCGATGAAATACTACCTAACATCGATTACACTTGAGATTGTTGTTGAGGCCCGTTGCCACCTTCGCATTCCGAGATGCGAGAAACGCAGCAAAACAGACGTTCTGAGGCGATGAGTATCACAATGTAATACTCCAGGCACCTTTGTAATACTCCGCACAGCGGAATTTAACAGCCAAAAGGAGGCTAAGAAGATGACGCATAAGAAAGTAGCGAACGTTGAGTTGCCGGCCGGAAAATTGATCTGCTTCTCCTCGGAGGAGTATTCAGACTACTCCTATCTCGGTCATTTTGTTCTGACCCAGGACCTATCCGAGGAACACGTCCGATCCGCGATTGCCAAAGTCGATGAAGCGTGGCTAAGCGAAAGGAAGAGAGAGAAGCATGGAGG
>JAEYTQ010000175.1 GCA_023433965.1 Pseudomonadota bacterium
GTTGATGGAGATCGTGACGCGGCCGCAGCCGCGCGCCAAGCCGGAGATCGAGGGCAACAGCCAGGTCGCCGCCATCGTGCTCGCGGCGGGGCGCTCGACCCGCATGGGCGGCCCGAACAAGCTGCTCGCAGAGCTCGACGGCAAGAAGCTGGTGCGTCTCGCGACCGAGCAGGCGCTGGCCTCGAAGGCGTCCGAGGTCATCGTCGTCACCGGCCATCAGGCCGAGCTGGTCGAGCAGGCGCTGCAAGGCCTGAAGGTGAGGTTCGTCCGCAATCCGGATTTTGCCGGCGGCATTGCCGGTTCGGTCAAGGCCGGGATCGCGGCCGTGCCCGAGACCTGTGACGGCGCCGTGGTGTGTCTCGGCGACATGCCGCTGATCGATGCCGGCCTGATCGACCGTCTCATCGACAGTTTCGCGCCTGACCGCGGCAATCTCATCGTCGTGCCCGTCAGCGAAGGCCGACGCGGCAACCCCGTGCTGTGGTCGCGCCGCTTCTTCAACGAATTGATGACGCTCGACGGCGATGTCGGCGCGCGGCATCTGATCGCCAAGCACACCGAGGCAGTCGCCGAGGTGCCCGTCGACGGCGAAAGCGCGTTCCTCGACATCGATACGCCGCAGGCATTGGAAGCGGCAAGGCGAGGGTGAAGGTGCCGCCACGACGGCGTGACACCTTCCAAGTCTGCTGATTCAACCACGCGTTCACCATCTGGAAACGACCGGGGCTTAGAGTCGGCCGCACCTGCCTTGGGGGGAGGGGATTTCCATGGTTTCGAACGTCGTCGCGCGCCGTTGCGCGATGTTTTGCTTTGCCTTGTCGGTTGTCGTCACGGGTGTCCGCACCATCACCGAAGCCCATGCCGCCGGCGCGTTTGCGGTCGGTAAGTGCGGTGCCTATGGCCAGGCCTTTGATTATGGCCACGAGCACGAAGCGCGCGCGGCGGCGCAGAAGCAGTGCAAGGGCGATTGCACGACCGTGACGATGAACCGCGCCTGCGCGGCCATGTCGGTCGATCTCACCAATCCCTGCGGTGCCTATGGCTACGCGGTCAAGCCGAAGATCTCGGCCTCGCTCAACGCGGCCACGCGCGAATGCTACAAATATGGCGGCAAGGAATGCGTGATCCGCGCCTGGGCCTGTGACGCCAAGGGTTGACCTTTTCGAGTGTTGATTTTTCTTGCCGTCATTCCGGGGCGATGCCTAGCATCGCGCCCGGAATCCATCGTGCTGCAGAGTAGGTGGACGAATGGATTTTCGGGCTCGCACCAAGTGGCGCGCCCCGGAATGACAGTCGAGGGAGAACATGCAATTCGACACCAAGATCGCGGTCGTGATCCGGACCGATCTTCAAGCCTGGCAGAAGCTCAACGTCGCGTCCTTCCTCACCAGCGGCATCGCTGCGGCCTTTCCCGAATGCATCGGCGAGGCCTATGAGGATGCCTCGGGCACGCAATATCATGCGCTGATCGGGCAACCGATCCTGATCTACGGCGCCGACGGTCCCGCCTTGTCGCGCGCGCTGGACCGGGCGCTCACCCGCAACGTCAAGCCGGCCGTCTACACCGAGGACATGTTCAAGACCACGCATGACGCTGCCAACCGCGAAGCGGTGAGGGCCGTTGCACGCACCGACCTCAATCTCGTCGGCATCGCCATGCGTGCCGAACGCAAGGTGATCGACAAGATCGTCGATGGTCTCAAGTTCCACAATTGAGCGCGTTGGAACCCACCTCGCTGTCATCCCGATGTCACGAGTGCTTGCGCAAACTCTGTGCTGTTTGACCACCATCAAAAGCAAGGCCGCCGGCATCGCTAGTCTGCCCCCCACGCAACGCTAAGGAGCAGACCGATGCCGACCATGAAAGCCGCGATCGTCAAACAATTCGGCAAGCCGCTCGTGATCGAGGACGTGCCGGTCCCGCAGCCCGGTCCGGGCGAGGTTCTGGTCAAGGTCAAGGCCTGCGGCGTCTGCCATACCGATCTGCACGCGGCCTCCGGCGACTGGCCGGTGAAGCCGGTGCCGCCTTTCATCCCCGGCCATGAAGCCGCCGGCACCGTCGCTGCGATCGGGCCGGGCGTGAAGAACCTGAAGGTCGGCGATGCCGTCGGCGTCGCCTGGCTGCACGATGCCTGCATGGCGTGCGAGTATTGCGAGACCGGCTGGGAGACGCTGTGCGAGCATCAGCACAACACCGGCTACAGCGTGAACGGCGGCTTCGCAGAATATGTCATCGCTTCGGCGGCCTTCGCCGCCAAACTGCCGGCGAGCGTCGATTTCGCCGCCATCGCGCCGATCCTTTGCGCCGGCGTCACCACCTACAAGGGCTTGAAGGAGACGGAGGCAAAGCCGGGCGAATGGGTGGTGATCTCGGGCGTCGGCGGGCTCGGCCACGTCGCGGTTCAGTATGCCAAGGCGATGGGGCTCAAGGTCGCCGCCATCGATATCGCCGAGGACAAGCTCGAGCTCGCCCGCGAGACCGGCGCTGACCTTGCCGTGAACGCGCTCACGGCCGATGCGGTCGAGAAGGTGCTGGCGGAAACCGGGGGCGGAGCCCACGGCGTGCTGGTGACGGCGGTCTCGACCCCGGCATTCGCGCAGGCGCTGAAGATGGTGCGACGGAAGGGCACCGTCAGCCTGGTCGGCCTGCCTCCCGGCGAGTTCCCGACGCCGATCTTCGACGTCGTGCTCAAGCGCATCACCGTGCGCGGCTCGATCGTCGGCACGCGGCGCGATCTCGACGAAGCCATCGCTTTCGCTACGGACGGCAAGGTGAAGGCCGAGGTGACCAAGGTGCCGCTGGCGCAGATCAACGACGTGTTCGACCGCATGAAGGCCGGCAAGATCGACGGCCGCATGGTGCTGGATTTCGGCTAGCGCCTCACCCAGGCGGCATGCCTTCGAACTTGATCAGGCTGGGGTCGAGATGATCCCAGCCAAGCCTGCGCGCGGCGAAAGTGACCGCCTGCGGCTCGTAGCGGGCGGGCTCGTCGAGGCTTGCGGCGCGAATGGTGAAGATGTCCGGCTGTCCCGCGAAGGTCAGGTAGACCGCCGTGCCGCATTGCCCGCAAAAGCCGCGCGTCTTCACCTTGCCGCTGTCGGCGACCATCTCCCAATGCCTGGCCTCGCCCGTGAGCGTGACGCCGGCGCGCGCGAACGTCGCGTAGGAGCCGTGCCCGCTGCCGCTTTCCCGCTGGCAGTCGCGGCACTGGCAGTGATTGCTGAACAGGGGCTCACCGAGGATCGAATAGCGGATCGCGCCGCAGGCGCAGCCGCCGGTATAGGGCTTGTCCATCGCGGCTGCCTCCTACTTGTCTTCGCCCGAGACGGCATCGAGCCGCTGCAGCACCTTGATCCAGCCCTCGCTCATGTTGCGATAAGCGGTGTCGTTCTTCGGGGTCACGAAGCCCGAATGCACCACGCGCACGCGCGTGCCGGCTTCGACCGGCGTCAGGGACCAGGTCACGACGGTGTCGAGCGCCGAACCGTAGCCGGTATTGCTCTCGTCGCCGCCCTTCCAGGCGTAAACGAAACGCCTGCAGGCCACGACTTCCAGCACGCGGCAATGGATCGTGCCGTCCCACGCGCCGGCGGGGTTGGTCTTGAAG
>JAEYTQ010000234.1 GCA_023433965.1 Pseudomonadota bacterium
GTCGGGATACCGGAGAACACTGTGAAGACGCGCTTGTTCTATGCGCGCAAGAAACTGGCCGAACTGCTGAAGGCAGCCGGCGTTGAGCGAGGCTGGCCATGATGGCTTTGAGCAAGAAGATGCTGGACCAAGAGCCCAGTGAAATTGAACTGCTGCTGCCCTGGCACGCGGCCGGCACGCTGAACGCGCGCGATGCGCGCCGTGTCGAGGAAGCGCTGGCGCGCGATCCCGACCTGGCCAGGCAATATGCCGCCATCCGCGGCGAGTACGAAGAGACGATCCATCTGAACGAGAGCCTGGGAGCGCCCTCGGCGCGCGCGATGCAGAAGCTGTTTGCGGCGATCGACGCCGAGCCGGCGCGTGCGACCGGTTCGTTGCCCCTGTCGGCGCGCATCGCGACCTTCTTCGCGGGCCTGTCGCCGCGCACGCTGGCCTGGTCCGCGGGCCTCGGCGCCGTCGCGCTGGTGCTGCAGGCCGGAATCATCGGGGCGGTGCTGGTGAAGAACCAGCCGGCGACCTTCCAGACGGCTTCGCTCTCGACCAGCGCGCCGATCACACGCGAACTCGGGTCATCCGCCGCGCCGTCGCGCGCGCTGGTGCGCTTCACGCCGGAGGCACGCGTCGCCGACATCACTGCGCTGCTCGACAGCTACCAGGCTTCGATTATCGGCGATGCCAAGGGCGGCATGTTCCGCCTGCAATTCGACAAGGCGATGAGCCAGGACGAGCTCGCCTCGCTGCTCGGCAGGATGCAGCGCGAGAAGTTCGTCAACCTCGCCGTCGCGGCGCCCTAAGGGCGCCGCTGAGCCGATGACGGGCAAGTCCAAGAGCAGGTTGCGCGCCGGGGCCTACGCGTCATCGGTCGGCGCCGCGCTCCTGATCGCCGCCTGCCTCGGCACCAAACCTGCGCAGGCGCAGGCGATCATGCGTACGCCTACGATCAGCGTGCCCACGCGCACACCGACCATCACGCCGAGCATCACCCCGCGGGTCAGCCCCAATGTCGCCGCGCGCCCGGTCGGCGTCGCCCGGGGCCCGCGGACCATGGCGACCATTCCCAACACCACCTCGCGCATCCGGCCGACCGTGCCGGTGCTGCCCCATGCGCGCTATTCGCCCAACCTTTATCCGGCCTGCACCGCGCCCAATCGCGGGGCGGACGGCGAATGCACGGGCCAGCCGAATACAGGCGGTGCGGGCACCGGAAAATCGGGCAAGAAAACCGCCGGCAAGGGGCGCGGCAGCAATACGCCGGCCGCGGTGAGCTCGACCAGCTTCGCGGGCGAATTCGTCGCCGAGATCGACGCCGCGCTGTCGCCGGCCGAGGCCGACGAACTGGCGCGCCGCCACGGCTTGAGGCGCATCTCCTCGGAAAATTTCCCGCTGATCGGAGCCACCTTCGGCCTGTTCCGCATCACCGACGGCCGGCCGTACGAGACGGTGCGGCGCGAATTCGCAGCCGACGGCAGCGTGCGCTCGCTCCAGCCGAACTTCCGCTACCTGCTCCAGGATCAGAGGTCGTCGCGGACCGCCGAAGGCGATCCTGCGCAATATGCGCTGACGAAGCTCCGGCTGCCGCAGGCGCATGCGTTGGCGCAGGGCGCCAACGTCACGATCGCCGTGATCGATTCTGGCATCGACGCGAGGCATCCCGAGCTCGCCAATTCCGTCGCCGACAGTTTCGACGCGCTCGGCAGCACCGAGGGACCGCACATCCACGGCACCGGCATCGCCGGCGCGATCGTGGCGCACGCCCGGCTGATGGGCAGCGCGCCCGAGGCCCGCATCATCGCCATCCGGGCCTTCGGCGGCGCCAATGGCGGCGCCGAGAGCTCGTCCTACGTCATCCTGCGCTCGCTGAATTATGCCGCCGAGCACGGCGCGCAGATCGTCAATATGAGCTTTGCCGGTCCGAAGGACGCAGTGATCGAGCGCGCCATCGCGGCGACCGCCGCGCGGGGTCTCGTGTTGATTGCCGCTGCCGGCAATGCCGGCGCGAAATCGCCGCCGCTCTATCCGGCCGCCAACCCGAACGTGATCGCGGTCAGCGCGACCGATCGGCAGGACCGGCTGTTCACGGCGTCCAACCGCGGCAATTACATCGCCGTTGCCGCGCCCGGCGTCGACATCTTCCTGCCGGCGCCGGACGGCAAGTACCAGGTGACGTCGGGCACCTCGTTCTCGGCGGCCTACGTCTCCGGCGTCGCCGCGCTGCTGCTCGAGCGCAACCATGCCTTGAAGCCGGAAGCGCTGCGGACGGCGCTGACGAAGACCGCGCGCGACCTCGGCTCGCCCGGGCGCGACGAACTGTTTGGCGATGGTCAGGCCGATGCGTTTGCCGCGGTGATGGCTGTGCCCGCCGACGGCGCGACGCCCGTCGCGGCGGCGTCCGGCACAACAAAACGTGAAGATGCCGCCAAGCGTCGCGATGAGCCGGGCAGCCGCGCGATCGAACAACCCTCGCTGTCGAGTTCGGACGATAAATCCACGATTTCTCAGGCGGTTAGGCCAGCAGCGCGGTAACGTCCGCGACCAAGATGCGCGCGAAGCCGAGGCCAAAAAAGCAAACTCCGCATTGAACGTTCAGCCAGCTGCCACGACCAAATTATGTGGGAGCGGTTATCCCTCCCCATCAGTCATATCAGGCGCGAGCGCCCATCCACCCCAAGCGCCCATATGGCTTGACCCGTCCGGTTGTCCCCCCGGACGGGTCTTTTCTTTTCAGTGTCCAATTCTTTGAAGTGTGGGGTGCGTTCAGCTTTCGGTTGAAGCGCCGCGCCGCCATCCGTCGCTCTGGCTCGGGAAAGACGCAGCAGGCCCGTTATGCTTGCGCGAAGCTTGACTCGAAAACACGGCAATTCTCCGCACGACTACGGTGTTCGAAGACGAATGCGGTGTCGTTGCTGGACAAGTCAAAACTTTTCCACAAAATATTCATGTCGCGTCTAAATTGATTCGTGTGCGTTGCGTCCCCCGCGTCCGTGTTTTCTCCAGACGGGCTGGTTCATGACACATCGCCAACAGTCGATTCATGCCGTGGCCGTCGGCCGCGACATCGCAGCGCGCTGGTGCGCCCTGGCCGAGCAGCGCCTGCAACATCTCTCGGAGATGTTCGAAACCGGTCGCTGGCGCCGTTATCACTCCGAGATCGCATTCCTCGAGAACATCCAGGAGGCCAAGCGCGCGGTCCAGACCTGGCGCGCACTCGCGACCGGCGGGGACGTCGCCGAGGCGGCCGCGAGCGTGACGCCCGCGTTCGGCTGGTCGCCGGCCACGATGCCGCGCGTGTTTCCACGCGAGCAGCAGGCGCAAACCGTCCAGCCGAAGGCCGTCCACATCGCTCCCGAGAAAGCCGTGCCGGTCAGGCTCGATCCAAAGCCCGACGTTCTTGCGGAGATCGCCGAAGCGCCGATCTCACCGCCCGGAGCGATAGCCTCGTTCACCGCGCCTGCCGAGATGCCGCCGCTGAGGGCTCCCGCTGCGAAAGACCCGCTCACCGCACCTGCCGTGCGGTCACCGCTTGCACCCGCCGCCATGGCATCGTTCACCGCGCCCGAAGTGAAGCCGCCGCTCGCGGCGCCCGCTGCGAGGCCGCCGAAGACGGCGCCTGCGGCGATGGCGGTACTGCTGCCGCAATTCGCCCCGCCGGCCGAGGAAATCGTCGCAGCCCCCGAGCGCGTCGTCGAATTCACCTTCAGCCTCGATGGCCTCCAGGCAAAATATCCGCTGCTCAGGAACGCGTTCTAGACTACCGTCGCACCGCGTTGCCGCCGACCACGATCTGGGCGAACCGTTGGGCTCCATCGGCCGAGAGGTCCGACGTCACCGCCCGGGCGTGGTCGAGCCCGACCACCGCACCGCGCGGCGTCTCGGAGATCATGTTGTTGTTGACGAGAGCGGTACCGGCGCCCGGCATCACGGAAACGCCGACACCGGCCAGCGCCCTGCGGATCACGTTCCCCGTGATCGCGACGTCGCGCAGATATTTGCCCCAGCCAGCGACGATGCCGTAGGACGGCGCGTTCTCGATCACGTTGCCGGTCACCGACGAATCCGCCTCGACGTAGATGCCGACACCGGCATCGTCGTCGGGCGCGGTGCCGATCGGCCGTTTCGGGATCAGATTGCGGATGATGTTGCCCTGGACCACCGCGATGCGGCCGCCTTCGTTGAAATTGCAGACGGAGACGCCGACGGCGGCGCCGTCGACGGTGTTGTTGGCGATCACGGCGGCCTCGAACGCGAATTCGGAATAGAGCGCGACCTCGCGCACGTCGCTGACGCTGTTGCCTGATATGTGGATGTTCGAGGCCGAGTTGCCGCGCACGGCGGAGTAGTCGCAGTTCCTGATGCGGTTGCCGCGCACGATCACGTTGCCGGCACGGAAGGCGTTGATGGCGTTGCCGTACTGGCCGGAGCCGCCGGGTCCCGCCTTGATGTTCTCGATGCGGTTGTCAGCCACCAGCGTGCCGTCGTCGCCGATCGCGGTGCGGAGGATCTCGATGCCGTTGTCATTGGTGCCGGTGATGGTGTTGCGGGACACGCTGAGGCCCCGGGCGTCGAACGACACCACCGCCGTCAGCGCGATGTCAGTGAAGATGTTGCCTGAGATCTCGCCGGATGCTTGCTCGAGCCAGATGCCGCTGCCGCCGGCGTTCGTGATCGCGCAATCGGTGATGCGGACGTCCTGGCCGCCGAGGAGGTGGATCAGACCGCGACGCGCCGGCAGCGGGATATTGCCGCCGTCGAACGTGATGCCGGTGACGCCGATCGCATCGGAGCCATCGCTCTGGATCGCCGAGACCCCGCCGGTGAAGAGAATCCTCGTCGCCCCACGCACGCCGATCAGTTGCGCGCCGTTGGGAAGCCGCAACAGCCCGCTTCGGTAAACGCCGGGCGGTAGCGCCAACGGCATTTGCGCCCGGGCGGCCTCGTCGATTGCCCGCTGAAGCGCGCGGGTTTGATCCTCGCTGCTGCCGGGCCGCACGCCGTATTGCGTGGCGTCACGGCCGAGCAGGGAGGTCAGCGGCGCCGCGCGCGCGGCATCAGCCGGCATGGCGAGTGCGCCGGCGGCGATGCCGGCGGTCGAAGCTCCGATGAGATGGCGGCGATTGAGGTCCATGACGCGTCCTCCGCGGACGCGGGAGATGTCCGCGCCGACTAGGTAGCGCAGGGCAGCCAGGACGGTGAGGATTGTTGGCGGTAGGGTTAAATGTTTACCGCACACAGGGTGGAGGAGGGTGGGCAAAGGCGCGCTTGCAATGCGCTTTGCTCACCCTACCAGACCTTCGTGTTCCGCGCCTTTCTTGCCAATTGCACCATCTCCATCAACATCGCTTCCCCCGCATCCACCAGCTCCTCCAGCGTGATCCGGGTAGCGCCCTTGCGCCGGACGGCGCCGCTGCGCGCGAGCAGGGGGATGTGGACGAACGCCGCAAGCTGCGGACCACCGGCCTTCATGGTCTCGATCGCCCGCCAGCTTAAGTAATTGCAGAGATACGCGCCGGCATCGCGCGAGGACCGTGCATCGATGCCGGTGAGGCGCGCGGCGCGCAGCAGCCTTGCGGTGTGCGGGCCGAACGTCATCGCATCCGCCTGGCCTGCGATGCCGCGCTTGCTCGATCTCGTGTTGGCGGCATCGGGCCAGAGCATGGTGACGGCGTTGCGCGCGCGGGTCTCGATGCGCAGGTAGGGCGTGCGCGCGGCAAGGCCGAACATGAGCAGCGCATCGGGCTTCACCTTAGCGAGCAACTCAGGGAGCTGCCGGTCGACCGCGGCATAAGTGACCGGGAAGATGTGGCTCGACAGCGCGACATCGTCGAGCGCCGGGCGGCGCAACTGGGTGAGCCGCGCCACCAGCGGCTGGGTCGGGTTATGGGGCGCGCCGGGAAACGGCCCGAAGCCGGTCAGGAGAATGCGAAGCTTGTCGCTCATTGCAGCAACTCCAGGATCTGCTCGGCGGCGAGCGCCGGCGTGAGATGGCCATCGGCCACCTCGGCCTCGATCTTCCGAACCTTCGTCCGCACCGACGCTTCGCTGCGCAGCCGCGCCAGCATGCGCTGCTCCAGCATCGACCACATCCATTTCACCTGCTGCTCGCGCCGGCGCGCGGCAAAATCGCCGGAGGCGTTCATCGCCTTGCGATGGTCGAGGACCTTCTGCCACAGCTCGGCGATGCCGGTGCCGGCGAGCGCCGAATAGGTGACGACGGGCGGATGCCAATGCTCGGACCGGGGGCTGAGAATATGCAGCGCGCCGCGATAGTCGGCGGCGGTGATGTTGGCGCGCTTGAGATTGTCACCGTCGGCCTTGTTGATCGCGATCATGTCGGCGAGTTCGACCAGGCCCTTCTTGATGCCCTG
>JAEYTQ010000266.1 GCA_023433965.1 Pseudomonadota bacterium
TGCGTGACCTATCGCGACACTGCGCTCGCGGGCTTGAAGCCGCACGAGATCGCCGATCTCGGCCTGATCCGCACCTTCCAGCGCACCAGCGTATTCCCCAACGACACCGTGTACGACAACCTCTTGATCGGCCTGCATCGACAGGGCCGGGTGCGGCTGCTCGATTCCATTCTAGGCCTCCCAGGTGCCCGTGCCTCGGAGCGGCGCCTGCGGCAGCGAGCAAGCGAGCTGCTCGAATGGGTCGGTCTGGAACGGCGCGCGCATGATCCCGCGGGGTCACTGTCCTACGGTGAGCAGCGTCTTGTCGGTGTCGCGCTGGCGCTCGCGGCGGAACCGTCGATGCTGCTGCTCGACGAGCCGGTCTCCGGCATGAACGCCTCGGAGACCCACCGCTTCGTCGAATTGATCCGCAGCATCCGCGACCGCGGCATCACCATCCTCCTGGTCGAGCACGACATGCCGATGGTGATGACGGTCTCCGACCGCATCGTGGTGCTCAACTATGGCCGCATCATCGCGGAAGGGACGCCCGAGGCGATCCGCAACGATCCGGCGGTGATCGAAGCCTATCTCGGACATGGAGCGGGACATGCTTGAGATTCGCGACATGGTGTGCGGCTATGGCGGCGTCACGGCCTTGCGCGGCATCTCGCTCGACGTCAAGCCCGGCCAGCTGGTCGCCCTGATCGGCGCCAACGGCGCCGGCAAGAGCACGACGTTGCGCGCCATCTCCGGCCTGGTGCCGCCGCGCTCCGGCCAGATGCGGTTCGAGGGCATCGACATCACCGGGGCGCGGCCGCCGCGCGTGCTGGCCAGCGGCATTGCGCATTGCCCGGAAGGACGGCGCGTGTTCCCGCATATGAGCGTCGAGGAGAATCTCGACATGGGGGCTTACCTCCGTCGCGGTTCGGGCGAGATTGCGGCCGACCGCGACCGCATCTACACGGAATTCCCACGGCTTGCCGAGCGGCGCCGGCAGGCCGCCGGCACGCTGTCCGGCGGCGAGCAGCAGATGCTCGCGATCGGGCGCGCGCTGATGTCGCGGCCGCGGCTGATTATGTTCGACGAGCCGTCGCTCGGGCTCGCGCCCAACATCGTCGAGCGCACCTTTGCGATCATCCGGGCCATCCGCGATGCCGGCACCACGGTGCTGCTGGTCGAGCAAAACGCCTTCGCCGCGCTGGAGATGTGCGATCATGCTTATCTGCTCGAGAACGGCCGCATCGTCCTGTCCGGCGCCGGCAGCGAGCTGATCGCGAACGAGCATGTGCGCAAGGCCTATCTCGGTGGATGACGAGCCTGTCCGTTCGACCTGGACCCTGGCCTGCGATTTCGACCGGCTGAAGGCGCAGACGATGGTTCGCGTTCGAGTCGCAGGTCTCGACCTGCTCGTGATCTGGAACGAAGGTGATGTCGTCGCCTGCAACCGCGCCTGTCCGCACGAACAGGCGGATCTCGGTCTCGGGCAGGTGAGGGCGGGGCGGCTGTATTGCCCGCGTCACGCGGCATCGTTCGATCTGCGCGACGGGACGGTCAGTGCAGGATGGCCGAGCTCACCGCTGCGGCTCTATCCGGCGCGGGTCACGGGCGATGGAATCTCGGTCGAGGTGAAGCAGCGATGACCGTCGCGATGATGGCATGATGCCCCTGTTTTGCCCGACGAGTCAAAATTCGCGTCGTTACTCGGGTCTTCGAGAATTTGCCTTTGAGGAACAATGGCATCTCTACTGTGCATGGGGTTGTTTTCGTGACTGCTAATCCAGCAGTCGCCGCGCGGCGCCGACGAGGACGCCGTCGGGCCGACGCAGCGCCTCGAGAATGGTGAAATGGTCGGCGCCTTCGACTGGGATCAGCTTGCCGGGCGCTCCAGCTTCGGCGCGCTTGTGGTGGAGATCGATCGAGTCGCACACGAGGGCCGGCAGCTCGTTGCTGCCATAGGCGATGTCGAGCCGCTTCGGCGTCACGGGCAGGCGGAGCGGCGATAGCTCGGCGATCTCCGCATCGGTCAGCTTCAGCGCCTCGTTGAGCCCGGTATCGCGGATCGGCGCGAGATCGTAGACGCCGGAGATCGCCAGCCCGGCATGAACGTGCGGATGGTCCAGCGCCATCGCGACGAGATGGGCGCCGGCGGACCAGCCGGACAGCACCACGGGCCCGCTGACGCCGTAGGACGCGCCATGAGCGGCGAGCCAGTCGAGCGCGCGCGGGATCTCGGCGACGATGTCGGTAAGGGACACCTCGGGCGCCAGCGAATAGCCGGGTATGGCAACCGACCAGCCATGGGCGGCGACGCCTTCGACCAGCATCGCGAACAGCTCGCGCGAATTGCGCTGCCAGTAGCCGCCATGCACGAACACCAGGCAGGGCGCATCAGCTCTCGCGGCCGGATAGAGGTCGATCTTGTTGTTGGCCCGTTCGCCATAGGGCAGGTCGAGATGGGCCTTCAGCGTCCCCCGCATCCGCGCCGAGGCCTCGTTGCGCTCGGCGATCAGCGCCGGGCTGTTCTTGACGGCCGCGTTGTTGTCATAGGCCGCGCTGCGCTCCGCCGGCGACAGTTCGGACCACCTGTCGCGGGGATCGAGCGGCCGGAATGTCGCGCGAGCGTCGTCAACCATGAAACTCTCCATTACCGCCCCTGCGGGCCTTTCCGATTGGATGGCCTATTCCGCACGCGGATGCAATCCGGTTGTCCCATGCGATGCATCGGGCGTGCCAGCATCCTCCTCGGTTCGTCACGCCACCATCGCGGCTCAGAAGGTCGTGGCGATCGCGGCGAGTTGTCGATGGGCCCTTTCGCGGGCTTCATCGATCGGCGCCTGCGGGCCGGTGGTCGGACCGATCGGCACGAAGCGCACATTGCCGATTCCGATGAAGCGCAGGATTTCGCGCAAGTAGGGCGTTGCCATGTCGATGCGGCCGCGGTTCATGCCGGTGGCAAAATCGCTGCCGCTGGCGATGATGACCAGCGTCGGCCGATCGGCCAGCAGTGGGAGATATCCGTGCGACGGATCGAACCGAAAGGTAAGCCCGGGCTGGACGATGATGTCGAACCACTGCTTGAGCTTGTAAGGGAGGCCGAAGTTCCACATCGGGGTCGAGATCAGCACCCGGTCGGCGAGCGAGAAGCGCAGCGCCATTCGCTCGGCCTCGGCGAAGGCTTGACGCTGGTCGTCGGTGAAGGCCTGCGCCTTCATGCGCGCATATTTGGCCTCGACGATGGGGCCCGCGAATTCCGGCATCCGCTCGCGCCAGATGTCCACGACATCGACGTCCCAGTCCGGCCGAGCCCGCCGGAAGCCGTCAAGAAAGGCGCGCGCGCCGGCCGTCGACTCGGACTCGTCGCGCGGCGAGCAGGACAGGTGCAGGAGCTTTGCCACAGCTCATCCCAGCGCCTTGATCACGGCGTCGGCCCTGGTCACCACCGCGACGTTCTGCATCGCGAAATTGATCGAGGCATTGTGCCAGTCGGCATTCATGGTCGAGCAGCAATCCTCCGGCACGATCATGAAATAGCCCTTGTCAGCGCCGGTGCGCGCGGTGTGTTCGACCGACATGTTGGTCCACGCGCCGGTGTTGATGATCATGTCGCGGCCGGTGGCTTTCAGGATCGTCTCCAGACGCGTGCCTTCCCAGGCGCTCATCCGCATCTTCTCGACGACGAAATCGCCGGGCCGCGGCTCGAGGCCGGACACGGGCGCCGCCCCCCAGCTGCCACGCACCATCGCCTTGCTGTCGACGAGCCCCTCGAACAGCGGCGCATTCAGCGTGACCCCCGGCGCGCCGGGCTCGACCACGAACCAGACATGGATGATGGCGACGCCGCGAGCGCGTGCGGCCTCAGCCAGCCGACGCACGTTCTCCACGACATGCTGTTGCTTGGCGTGATCAGGCGCGCCCGACTCGGCGAAAGCGCCGCCTTCCATGACGACGTCGTTCTGGAGGTCCTGGATGATCATGGCGCAGCGCTGCGGATCGAGCCGCATCTCGCCCTCGGCCAGAACGGGGGCCGTCGGCGCGGAGCTCGACGTTGCGCCGTAGCCAGCGCGCCGGCCGCTCATATATGGTTCGTGCCGCGGACCGACTTTGGTCGGGATCGCATAGACCGAATGCGTCGCGGTCAGATAGAGCGTGCGGAAATCCGCCCCGCCCCAGGCGAGATTGGCCACCATCTCAGGCACGCGCACCTTGCCCAGTAGCTCGCCGCGCGGTGAGTAGACCCAGACACCGCCGGGCGCGGTGACCCAGACGTTACCGTGCTGATCGCACTTCATGCCGTCGGGCAGGCCGGCTTCGAGCTCGGACTTGATGCCGCTCGCAAACACCCGCGCATTGGCCAGCGAACCGTCGCCGTTGACGTCGAAGACGCGGATCAGGGCCTGCACGGTGTCGTTAACATAGAGCAGTCGCTCGTCAGGCGAGAAGCACAGCCCGTTCGGCTGATCGAACAGGTTGCGCTCGACCACGAGCTTCGGCTCGCCACCCGGCACTACGCGATAGACGCCCTGGAAACCGAGCTGGCGCGGCCGCTCGACGCCATAGATGGGCATGCGGCCATACCAGGGATCGGAGAAATAGACAGCGCCGGACGAATGCACGCAGACGTCGTTGGGGCTGTTGAGCTCCTGGCCCTGGAAACGCGAGGCGAGCACTTCGCGCCGTCCGTCGGGGCGTTCGCGGACCAGGGACGAGGTCGCATGCTCGCAGACGATCAGGTTGAGCTCGGCGTCATAGGTCATGCCGTTGCATTTGCTCGACGGGCGCTTGACCTCGACGACGCCGCGCCGTGCATCCCAGCGCCGCCGCACGTCGGCGGGCATGTCCGAGAACAGCAGGTAGTGATCGACCGGATGCCAGATCGGCCCCTCCGTGAAGTCGAACCCGGTGCCGATCTGTGCCACCGGCGCATAGGGGTCGATCAGGGGCTCGAACTCGCTTCGCAACGTTACATGCGTCATGGGTCGATCCTCGACACCTCAAGCCGGAAACCAGTTGCGCTCGGGCAGCGACTGCACGATCGGACCGGGGACCTGATCGTGCAGGCGTCCCACCACATTGCCGCCTTCGATCTTGGCAGGCCGGTCGTGCACCGGAAGCAGGTAGCGCGAGCTGCTCAGCAGCTTCTTGATCGCGGCTTTTTCCGCGCGCTTGCTGGTGCCGTGGTTGCCGGTGGTGCGCGGCTCCCAATCGTGGATCTCATGGAAAGGCGTGACGATCTGGTCATTGAAATCGTAGATGACGTCGCCGCAGATGGTGGCGATACCGTCGGCGGTCTCGACGATGACGTTCATCGAGCCCTCGGTGTGGGCGTTGGCGGCGTCGCAATAGACCCCGGGCATCAGCTCGATCGGTCCGGTGATCTCCAGGTCCAGGAAGCGCAGCGCGCTCTTGGTGTGGAGGCGGTCGATCAGGTGCTTGATGTCGGGCGCGGGATATTGCGGATGCATCAGGCCGGAGACGGAATATTCGAGCTCCTTGCGGTTGAGCACGACGGTCGTGTTCATCGGAAACAGGTCGTCCTTGCCGGCATGGTCGATGTGCAGGTGAGTGTGGCAGACGAAGCGGACGTCGCCCATGCGCACGCCGTGGCGCGAAAGCTGGTTCTCTATCATGTTCTCGTGGTACTGAAGCCCCCGCATGCCCAGCGTCTCCATGATCTGGTTGGAGCGATAGCCGGTGTCGACCACGACAGGATATTTGCCGCCGAGGATCAAAAAGCCGAGTGTGAGGACGCGGCGGGTGCGGCCGCAGTCGCGGCCGAGCACCAGGAAGCTCGATTCCAGCTCGATATCGCCGTAGTCCAGGATCTTGATCTCCAGCGCCATTCGGTGTCCTCCTGTCTGTTTCTCGTCCGTCAAAGCCGGTAGACGCGCGCCGCAGTGGCACTGAAGATCGCGCTCTGCTGCTCCGCACTGAATGGGGCGGCGGCTGCGCGAAAGGCGCCGACGAGTTCGCGATAATTGGTCCACAATTTCTCGATCGGGAAGTTGGAGCCGAACAGGCAGCGCTCGGCGCCGAAGATCGCGACGGTGTCGGTGAGCACGGCGGCGATGTGCGCGGGATCGTTGCGATGGATGAAGGTGCCGAGCCCAGAGAGCTTGGCGACCACGTTCGGGCAGGCCGCGAGCCGGGCCATCCCGGCGCGCCAGGCCGCGCGTCCGGCCGACGAAAGATCTTCGAGCATGCCGGCATGCTGAAGAACGAACGTCACGTCGGGGCAGGACTCGGCGAGCTGCGCGGCATCTGGCATCTGCGGCGTGAACACCTGCAAATCGAAGCTCCAGCCGTAATCGACCAGACGCGCGACGTTGCGGCGGATCACCGGATCGGCGCAGAGGTCCGAACGCGCCGCGAAGCGGTACAGCGGGTTCTCGTGCCAGTGCAGCTGCATCCGTACGCCGCGCAGCAGCTTGTAGCGCTCGAGACGATCGAGCTGCGGGCGCACGTCCTCGGCCGCGAAATCGGCATAGGCGACGATGGCGTGCGGCCAGCCGTGTTGGTCCGCGGTCCGTTGCACCCATGCGGCTTCGTCCTCGAAACGGTCGTTGGCCCAGTTGGTCTGCACATAGACGGAGCGGGTGACGCCGGTGCCCTTGAGGTCGTCGAGATATTCTTCGATCGGATAGTCGCGCCGGATCGGCTCGTAGGGGCCGAAGATGCGCGGCTGCATCGGGCCGGTCAGCCAGGGCAGATCGGTCTGCCGCCAGATGTGGTGATGGCCGTCGATGATATCGCTCACGCAGCTCTCCTTCCCAGTGCCAGGACGTGAGCGACGATCGAGGCACTCGATCCGCCGTCCACGAGATCGTCGACGAAGCGCTCGATCGCGACGAGCGCTTCGGTCTGCGGGCGGAACGCAGGGCTCGTTGCCAGCGGCGTCAGCCAGCTCAGGCGCCAGGCCCGCCGCGACAATTTCGCGACGGCGTCGCGAAGGGCGTCGGGCTCGCCGCGCTCGAGTCCGTCCGACACGATGATCACGGCGGCGCCGCGGGCGTAGCCGCCGAACCGCGGCACCGCGAGGAACGCTTGCAGCGCGTCGCCGATGCGGGTGCCGCCGTCCCA